>PXAS01000421.1 GCA_003565815.1 PVC group bacterium | reverse complement strand
TCGGCGGGGTGACGTTCACCGGCTCGCTGGTGGCCTATTTGAAACTCGCCGAGAAAATTGACGGGAAACCGGTTCTGTTCAAAGGACAGAATTATGTCAACCTCGGGATTCTGGGGGCCCTGGTTCTGCTGGGAATTGTCTTTGCCACCACCTTCGGGGGCGCCTGGCTGTTCCTGGCCATTTTGCTGAGTTTTGCCTTTGGGGTGATGGTCGTGATTCCGATCGGCGGCGCCGACATGCCGGTGGTGATCGCGCTGTTGAACTCCTACTCGGGCCTGGCCGCCTGCGCGGCGGGCTTTATCATCAGCAACACGGTGCTGATCGTGGCCGGGTCTTTGGTGGGCGCGTCGGGATTGATCCTGACGGGCATCATGTGCAAGGCCATGAACCGCAGCTTGAGCAACGTGCTCTTCAGTGGATTCGGTAGCGCCGTGGCCGGGTCTGCGGGCAAAGATGTGCAAGGCGAAGCCAATCCCATCTCAGCCGAGGACACGTATTATATCCTCGAAGCGGCCAGCAGCGTCATTTTCGTGCCCGGCTATGGGATGGCCGTGGCCCAGGCGCAGCACGCGGTCAAGGAATTGGCGGCTCTGCTCGAAGAGAATGGCTGTGAAGTGCAGTTCGCCATCCACCCGGTGGCGGGCCGCATGCCGGGCCACATGAACGTGTTGCTTGCGGAAGCGGACGTGCCCTATGAACAATTGGTGGAACCCGAGGACGTGAATCCCAACATGCCCGCCGCCGACGTGGCCATCGTCATTGGCGCCAACGACGTGGTCAACCCGGCCGCGCGCACCGACGAAACCAGTCCGCTCTGGGGCATGCCCATCATCAACGTGGACCTCGCCAAAACCTGTATCGTCCTCAAACGCAGCCTCCGCCCCGGATACGCGGGGGTGGAAAACCCCCTCTTCTTCTGCGAAAACACCCGCATGTTGCTGGGGGACGCGAAAGCGAGCGTGCAGGCCCTGGTGGCCTCGTTCAAAGAGGACTAAGGATTACTCGAATGACTTGCGGAAGGTCTGAAACGCCTCCCGCAAGTCTTCGAGTTCCGTCTGCAGGCCCTTGACCTCCGCTTCCAACGCCAGCAAGCGGGAGGTTTCCGGAGGTGGCGGCGCCTCGATCACCACCGGGCCGGAGGATCCGGCTTCGGTGAGCACTTCTCCGCAAAGCTGATGGGCGTAACGGGATTCCCGACGTCCATGCGCCTTGGGCAACTGCGCCACCATTTTCACGCCCCGCACCATGGCCAATGCCTCCAGGGCGCTTTCCACCTGTCCCTCCTGAAGGTCGGGCACCATGCGGGGCACACGGTTGCGCAATTCCGCCAGGGTCTGCGGACCGCGGAGCATCAGTTCGGCCATCACCGCCCGTTCCACCGGGGTCAATCCGTATTGATTGTGAACCTCGTGCCGGAATTTGGGCACCCTGGCGCCGGCTTCATGCACGAGGCAGGCCAGTTTTTTGTCCCGACGCAGCACCATGAGCACCTGTTCCACGACTTTGGTCTCCATGCTCATCACCGGGTCGCGGTTCGACTTCTGGTTGCAGGCGGCCACCAGGGAACTCAGCGTCAAGGGATAGTGTTCCGGGGTGGCCAATTCTTTTTCCATCAGCGCACCCAGTACCCGGGCCTCGATTTCCGTGAGCAGGGCCTCGTTTGCGGGCGCGGCTTCGACTGCATTCGTTTCGGGTTCGGGTGAATGGGGATTGGAGATCAAGGGGGATTCATCCATGGGGATTTCTTCGGGATTCATAGGGGGAGTTCGGTTCAAGGGGGTTCAGTCGGACAGGGCATACGGCTTCATGGCCGCGAGCATTTCCAATACGGCCGCCTTCATGCCCACCAGGGTGGCACGGGCCACGATGCTGTGGCCGATATTCAGGGTATGTAAATGCGGCACGGCAAACAAACCGGCGAGATTTTCCAGATTCAGGCCATGGCCGGCATTGACTTGTATCCCGTGGGCATGGGCTTGCTTCGCCGCCGCGATCAGTTCGTTGACGCACGCGATTCGGGCCTCGCCTTCACACTCACAAAACGTTCCGGTATGCAACTCGATCATGGGAACGCCGAGGGCGATCGAGGCTTCGATTTGCCGGGGATCGGGGTCGACAAACAAACTGACCGCGATCCCGGCATCCCGAAAACGGCGGCAACTTTGTTCGAGCGCCTCGTGGTTTCCCACCACATCCAGCCCCCCTTCCGTGGTCAGCTCGGCTCTTTTTTCCGGAACCAGGCAAACTTCATCGGGCTGAACCTTCAGGGCAATTTCCACGATCTCCGCCGAATTGCCCATTTCCAAATTCAAGGGCAAGGGTTGGTGTTTCCGCATCGACCACACATCGTGATCCTGAATGTGTCTGCGGTCTTCGCGCAAATGCACGGTGATGCCGTGGGCTCCGGCTTCGGCGGCGAGGTTCGCCGCGTCCACGGGATCGGGATAGCGGGTGCCGCGGGCTTGTCGAACGGTGGCAATATGATCCACATTCACGCCTAAATACATGGAAAAACCTCCAAAAGTGTCAAAAGGATTCCGGGACATCCGGGGTCCCGGCGGACGATTGATGCGCTACCATCGATTCCTCAAAAAGCAAACAGGTTCCGCGTCCGCGTTTGCGCGCCGCCTCCAGGGCGCTTTGCGCTTGTGACAGGAGGCGCAGCGGTCCGGACCCCTGCGAAGGGTACGCGCTCACCCCTGCGCTCAAGGTAAAGCGAAGCGTCTCGCCTTCACTTTCCACGACCGAGGCGCGCGCCTCCGCGCAAATTCGTTCCGCGGCCTCGAACAGCGTTTCCGGTTGGCCCGTCATGCAAATGACCAGTCTGTCCTCCTCCAATCCGCCAATGAAATCCGATTCCCGGCAAGTGCGCATGAGCACCGCACCCGCCTCGCCCAGCACGGCATTGGCGGCGCTTTGCCCATGCGCCTGCGCATAGGCCTGCAAATCATCCACCCCAAACATCAAAATGCCCGAGGGCATGACACGGCGTCGATACGTGGCCAGTTCTTTTTGGATGGCGGTACCGGTTAATTCCGGTTTGAGCACTCCGGTGACCTCATCCAACAAATGTTCCTGGCCAGGAATGATTTCGGGAGAAAAGGGAGGTGGCTCCGGGGGGAAATTCCAAGCGGCATGGCCAGAGGCCGGTTCCTCCCGCAGGACATCCAGCAATTCGGCAGCAACCTGAAGTTTGCTCCCCTCGAATGAATCGGATTCCTCGTATGAGATCCTCCCGTTTTCACAGACCGTCGAAATCGTCGGGGCGATCCGGCACAAAATCCGCGGCAGGTGTATGCCCGGCGTGCCCGGAAAAAACAACAGCAACTCATCGCCATCCGTGTGGATCAACCGGTCGGTCGCACGGATTTTCGGTTTGAGTCCCGCGATCAAGGCTTCCACATGGGCCGGGTTCTCCGGCAACAAACGGATCATCCCATACGGAGACTGGTCGGACTGTTCCGCAAGAAACAGCAGAATCGATTCACGGTCGGCGCGTTCCTCCAGACGTTTGGTCGCCTCCACGACCAGATGCTGATAGCGGATGAAGCTCAGCACCAGCGCCAGCACCGCAAAAGCGGACACCGCGACGGCAAGCATTTGCAGCACCAGTTGCACCGGTGAAATCGGCGGAGGCGCATCCGCAATGGCCGCGAGAAAATAAACGGATTGCATAAGGTTCAGGCGATGCGGACGCCTTCTTCGCCCGGTTGAAAGTAACTCGCTTTGGCCATGTCAAACACCAGGGTGACCTCCTGGCTCACATGGGCTTGTTCATGCCCGTCCACACGGGCGACAAAGCTGTGCTCGCCCACGGTCAAATACAGAAACACTTCCGCGCCCATGGGTTCGATCACCTCGACCTTGGCTTTGATCAGACTTTCCGGAGAGGGATTCACCGCGAAAACGGAGTCCTGTATGTTTTCGGGGCGGATGCCCAACACCACGGTGTCCAGATTGGCTTCCAGGAGTTTTTTGGCATGGACATCCTCGAAGCGCACCGAGAACGTGCCTTCGGTAAAATACAGGCCATCGCTTCTTTGGGAAAGCGTGCCCTCGAAAAAGTTCATCGGCGGACTGCCGATAAAGCCGGCCACAAAACGGTTGGCGGGGTGTTCGTAGATGTTCAGCGGAGCGTCCACCTGCTGAATGAGTCCGTCTTTCATGACCACAATGCGGTCCCCCATGGTCATGGCCTCCACTTGGTCGTGGGTCACGTAAATCATGGTCGAGGCCAGTTGGTGGTGCAATTTGCTGATTTCCATGCGCATCTGCACCCGCATTTTGGCGTCGAGGTTGGACAGCGGCTCGTCAAACAGGAACGCCTTGGGCTGGCGCACGATCGCCCGTCCCACCGCCACCCGCTGGCGCTGGCCGCCGGACAGCGCTTTGGGTTTGCGCTCCAGGAGTTCTTCAATGTTCAGAATTCTGGCCGCTTCCCGCACCCGTTCGTCAATTTCGGCTTTGGGGAATTTCCGCAGTTTCAACCCAAAGGCCATGTTCTTGTAAACCGTCATGTGCGGATACAAGGCGTAGTTCTGAAACACCATGGCAATGTCGCGATCCTTGGGAGGCACGTCGTTCACAATCCGCCCGTCAATGTCAATGGTGCCGTCCGTAATCTCTTCCAAGCCCGCAATCATCCGCAAAGTGGTCGATTTGCCGCAACCGGAAGGACCGACCAGCACCACGAACTCTTTGTCTTTGATTTCCAGATTCACGTCCCGTACCGCGGTGACGTTCCCGGGATACACTTTGAAGACGTTTTTCAAATTAACATTTGCCATGCGAATTTCTCCTACAGATTCAGGAATTCGGAATTTTTTCAATAAAACCGCCCCTCTCTAGCATAAACACCCCCGGAAAAACAAGCGAAAGCTTTCGCATAAATCGTATTTTCAATCACTTAAACATCACTGTTTTACGAATTATAAGTCATCCATATTGTCATATTTTAACGCTCGAATTTCATGCGGCGCCGATAATATGCGGCCTGATCGGGATGAAACAGCACCTCCGTGGAACAATCCGCGAGTTCCGGCAACGCCAGGATGTGACGAAGCAGCACCGCCGAACCCGCGGCATCGTAAAGGGCGTCATGCGCCTCCCGTCCGGGCACCAATTCCTCCACTTGATCCCGCAGAGACAACGCATTCAACACGTCGCCCAGCGCATGGGAGCGCAGGTCGGGCCAAATGGCGCGGCTCAATTTCAGGGTATCGATGTAAGGGCCGAAGCGCTCCATGGGCACGCTCATGCGCAGGCATTTTTTTTCCGTGGCCGCATTGTGGGCCACCAACGGCACCCGGGCGCAATACCGTCGCAATTCCGGCAAATGGGCCTGCAGAACCGAAGCCCGGGCAATTTCTTCGCGCAAGGCTTCGTGCCGTCCCGGCGCCCGGGGATGAAACGGCCGCGGGCCCACCCGCAAGAGGGTTTCCCAGGTTTCAGGACCCGCCGCCGACCAATGGACCACGCCGATTTGCCAGGGCTCCACCGGATACCCCTGCACGGAACCGGTGGTTTCAAAATCAATGGCGGCAAAAGTTTCCAAGCGAATCATGACCATTCTCTAACTTGAAACCACTTGCCTTTCAATGCGAAGCTTCTATTTTAAAGAATATGAGCTTACATCCCCTTGCCGGCAAACCCATTCCCCCCGAAACCCTCCCCAACGTCGCCCGTCTGGTGAGCGCGTATTATACCCTGCACCCCGACCCCAACACCCCCGTGGAACAGGTGGTGTTCGGCACGTCCGGACACCGCGGCGCCTCCCTGGACCGCCGCTTCAACGAAAACCACATTCTCGCCATCTGCCAAGCGGTTTGCGATTACCGCCAGTCCCGCGAAATTCACGGTCCGCTGATGATGGGCATGGACACCCACGCTCTGTCCGAAGCCGCCTGGGTGACCGCCATCGAAGTGTTGACCGCCAACAATGTGACCGTTCAGGTGCAAAGCGGACGGCGGCCCACCCCCACCCCGGCGATTTCACGCGCCATCATCGCCCACAACCGCGAACATTCCGACAAAGCGGACGGCATTCTCATCACGCCCTCCCACAATCCGCCCGATGACGGCGGGCTGAAATACAACCCCCCGCATGGCGGACCCGCAGGCGGCGAAGCCACCCGATGGATTCAGGATCGGGCCAACGCCATTTTGCAGACCGATCTCGAAGACGTGAACCGCATCACTTTTTCCCGGGCCCTGGCCGGTGACCTGATCGTCGAAACGGATTTCGTCACGCCCTACGTCGAAGACCTGGCCAATGTCGTGGACATGGACGCCATACGACACTCCGGACTGAAACTTGGCGTCGACCCCCTCGGCGGGGCGTCACTCGACTACTGGGCGCCCATCGCGGAACGGTATCAACTGGATTTGACCAATGTGAATCCCGTCTGGGACGCTTCCTTTTCATTCATGTCCATTGACGGAGACGGCAAAATCCGCATGGATTGCAGCAGTCGTCACGCCATGGCCGGCCTCATTGACATGAAAGACGATTTCGACCTTGCCTTTGGCTTGGACCCCGACGCGGACCGTCACGGGATCGTCACCCGCTCCACGGGACTTCTCGACCCCAACGCCTACCTGGCCGTGGCCATCTCCCATTTGTTCACCCACCGTCCACAATGGCCGGCGTCGGCCAAAATCGGCAAAACCCTGGTCTCCAGTTCCATGATCGACCGGGTCGCCGGGCAATTGGGTCGGGAACTCGCGGAAGTGCCCGTGGGCTTCAAGTGGTTTGTGCCGGGGCTGAGTGACGGCAGTTACGGGTTCGGCGGCGAAGAAAGCGCCGGAGCCTCCTTCCTCCGCATGGACGGCCGCGCATGGACCACGGACAAAGACGGGCTGATCCTCTGCCTGTTGGCCGCCGAAATCACCGCCCGCACCGGCAAGGATCCCGGCGAATTATATGCCGACCTCGTCAACGTACACGGCCGTCCCCACTACGGACGGAAAAACGCACCGGCCGACGCGCCCCAGCGGAAAAAGCTGGCCACGTTGTCCCCCGAAGACTTCAAAGCCGACACCCTGGCCGGCGAGAAAGTGCTCAAGGCCATCACCCGCGCCCCCGGAAACAACGCCGAAATCGGCGGACTCAAAGTCATCACCGAAAACGGCTGGTTTGCGGCCCGGCCCTCCGGCACCGAAGACATATACAAAATCTACGCGGAAAGTTTTCTCGGAGAAGATCACCTGCAACGCCTCCAAACCGAGGCGGAAGCACTCGTCGCCGAAGTGCTGAAGGTCACTGATGATCACTGATCCAGCAGTGATGGATTCAGAGGTTGAGTTCAAGAGGTCAAAGGGCGGAGGGCAGGAGACAAAGAGTGAGGGCGATAAAGCCTCGCCCTCTTCCCGAAGACAGGGGTTATCGGCAAGGGACTGCCGATCTACGTTCCTAAAATAATCCGTGAGAATCCGTGACCCTCCGTGGTTCCTTTTCCCAAAACCCCTCCCCCAACCCAAGCATCAGTGCGAATCAGTGTGATCAGTGGTTGATTTCCCAAAAAAAAGGAGCGAAGAAAAGAATCGGTTCCCTACAAGCTTCAAGTTGCTTTGCGTCCTTTCGGGTTCATTTCTCAATAGACTGATTCAGAATCTTTGTGGTTTTGAACAGAAGCACGCAAAGGAAGCAAAGGAAAGCCGCGCTCACTTTCCATGCGGAACTTTTGCCACAAAAATCCGTGAGAATCCGTGACCCTCCGTGGTTCCT
>PXAS01000266.1 GCA_003565815.1 PVC group bacterium | reverse complement strand
GGCGGTGAAACGGTTTTCAGTCCACATCTGCTCCAGATGGATGAGGGCGTATTGACGGGGGCAGTAAATCCAGTGTTGGATGCCGGAGAGCAGGAGCAGTTGTTCGTCGGTATAGAGGTGATCGTTCATTTGAGGCGTTCCAACTTTCCGAGCAGGATTTCACGCAAGCGGGGCTTGTCCTCGGGGTACAGGGAAATCAGTCGTTTGCCTTCCTGTTGGTAGATTTTTTGCTTTTTCAGCATCCCGATTTTGTAGTCGGCGGTGTCCATGCCCCAGTACTCGATGTAGACATCGTATTCGGGGAGATAGAAATCGGGGCGGATTGCGTAGCCATCGAGAATGCGGAAACGTTCATCGTAGCGGTAGCGAATGTTTTCCGTGCTCAGGAGTTCCGCGATCCGGCGTTCGCCGTCCGATTGGACGAGGGTGCCGTCCTTGGCGCGGATGGTTTTTTGGAGTTCGACCTTGGTTTCGAAGTTGCGGCGGTCGAGATAGATCTCATCGAAACAGGGGTCGCAGAACGGGCGTTGGAAGGCTCGCATGGAGCGCGCGTATTCGTCCGGGGCCAGTCGTTTCCCGCAGCGGCGGCAGGTGTGGACGGCTTGTTGATCGCGGATGCGCATGGCTTCGCGGATGGTTTTCCCGGCGCGGAGCACCGAACGTTGGACGTAATCTTTTTCAGTCGGATTTTTGTAGAGATTGCGGAGGTCGGGGAGTGCGGGCTCGGCTTCCGCGCCAAAAGCGGAAAGCGCTTTGGCGGTGTATTGGCGGACCTGTGGGTGGATGTCCTGGAGCAATGGCAGCAGGACCGCCACGGCGTCTTTGGCAGGCACGATGCCCGCGAGCTTGCCCAGGGCGGAGGCCGCCAGACGCCGTGCGCGAGGGGATTCGGAGCGAGTTAGCCCGACCAATTCATCGAAGGCACCGGGATCCGCGCTTTCGCCGAGGGAAGTGGCGCGGGCGCAGAGTTTGCGTTCGTTTGCGTGGTTCATGACTTGTTACGCGTCGGCCGACGCTTCACGACGTCGGGGAGGAAGGAGTCCGTCAGCAAAATCCCCGCGGCGCCGGACGAGCGGAACAAGCCGGCGACGCCGTGGAGTTCGGTCTTAGAGCCGCTCGAGGATCTCGACGCCCTGGGGAAGGTTTTCACGGTCGATGGTGACGGTGTAGTCGGAGAAGGCGCGTGGGGGCTCGGTCGGATTTTTGTTTGCGACTTTTATTCTTTCGAACAGTTTTCCGGCGGGGGCGTTCCCCAACTCACCATCATGTTTGAAGATGATCAGTTTTTGGGCGGACATCAGCCCTCTGGCCGCGGAGCGGTCGTGTTCGAACATTTGTTCGAGGGAAAGCCACAGGAGTTCGAGATCATCCTCTGTAAATCCGGTTTGTTTGCCCAAGGGCGCGGAGACAAAACCATGGGCCACATAGAGACCGTAGGGTACCGTGAACTTACGCCCCATGGTCCGGTTGTCGCCGGATTGGCTTTCGGCCTCTTTTTCCGTGGCGACGGCCATGCGGGTAATGCTGTGTTCGGCGGGGGTGATACGGTCGATGCTGCGGGCGAAACCAAATTGAACCGGACCGCGCACCTGGCCGCAGTTGGCCTCTTTCAGGGACATCACCGCGCCAAAGGTACGTATGTCGAAAAAGTTTTCACACATCCATTTCTTGGCTGATTCGATGTTCTCCGCTTTTTTTGCATCCTTGCCGGGATCAAGATCCAGAGCCTTGTAGGCGCGGGTCTGTTGAGCGGTAAGGACAGCCTTCTCTTTGACGTAAATATCATAGCCCGGAGTTTCATTTTTCGTAAGCGAAATGAAGTTGCGGATTTTCCGTTTCAAGCAGACATCGGTCACCAGACCGTGGTTGGTGTCAGGGTCCACGCGGGGCATGTTGCCCGCGTCGGGGTCCCCATTGGGGTTACCATCTTTCACATCGAAAAGATAGACGAAGTCATAGCGGTTTTGGACGGGATTACTCATGGGTTTGTTCCTCTTCGGTTACGGGTTCGGTTTCTTCGTTGTCTGATTTTTTGGTGAAAAAGTCTTGGCGCTGGTGATAGTATCCGACGGCAAAACGGCTTTGATCTTCAGGAGCAAGGTAAGTGGGATAACCATTGGAGGGCATGGGCTCCATAATTTTATTGATTAGGTATTCCAAATAACCAGCTGTCTTTGCGTGATCACGGTATAATTTGCGCATGTGTTGTGCATTAGACCTGTGCAATGATGGAAAAACGCCACACGGTCTGCTTGAAGCAGACGCATAGAACTTGTCCCGCAAGGTTGCATTGATGTCTTTGCCAAGTGTTTCAATCTGAGTTTTTTCCATTACGGCGAACAATCTGCCCAGCAGATATGCTTGGTTTGTGTTTTCCGGGTCTAGTGACATGGTGAGTTCCTTTTCTTGGGTGTTTCCTTGTCGGATGTTTCGATTGATGGATGCTTTGAAAATTGCGGCCCGTTCCTGGGTCACCTCCTGCTCGGCCCGGGTGCGTAAGAGAGCTTGTTGCATGAAGGCGCGCGGGTAGGGCTGGCCTCCGAGAATGGCCCTGAAGACTTCCCCGCCCAAATTAGGCATGACATTGGCCGCCTTCCCTTGGAGCGCGGTGGCATTCAGCAGAAAATACAAGCGGGGATGGGGCGATCGGTAGGGCGGACCCGTCATTTCAATGTCTTGGAAATGTTCGGCGAGCTTCTTGCGGATCTCATTGACGGTCCCATGGTGCCAAAAGCGAATGGCTATCCGCGCGGCATTGGGACCCAGACCGAGGACATAAAAGAATTTTTTGTCGTCCGCTTCCGGCAAGTGACCGCTTTGAACCGCGGACAACAGTTTGCGGATGGGTTCCATCTCCTGTTCCAAGCTGAGCTTGGACTCTTTTGGGGGACCGGATAACAGGAACGCAAACTCGTCTACAACCGGATCGTTGGGTTCGTCCGTCCAAAACACGGTTGAAGCGTCCCCGACCTGTATACGTTGAGACGAACCTTTCCGAAGCATGTGGTTGAGGACGGTGGTATATGCAAAAGCGGCTTCTTCGGAAATTGGGGCGTTCGCCCCTTTGTCCAGCCCATACGAGGTTACCGCATCCATGTTGAAAGAAACGATATTGGCTCCGGACGTTTGTGCCCCCCATACCCCGGCAATTGAAGGGTGCAATTCCGCAACCGGGGCGAATTCTCCGGTAATGAGGCATTGTGCCTCTACCGCGTCGCCCGATGATTTGGCGGATTGAGCAATGACCTTCTGAATGGGTTTTTGATCGGTGATCGCGCCTTCTTGTCCCTCCAGCATGAAGCAGAGATTGCGTCCCGCCTCCAAAATCTCAGGCCAAAGCGGATCCTGTTCCACTTGCAATAGAGGATCCGACCCCAGAAATTTTATGACGGCCTGAATTTCCGGGAAAGATTCCGCTTTACCAAACACATCCTTGATTCTATCCAGATACGCATCTTGTTGTTTGATGGCCCGTTCCCGGTCTTTTCCGGTGTCCTTTTTGGGAATTCCAAAAATGTAATAAGGATTTTCCCACAATAAATTGGAGGAGATCCCCGATGTTTTTTTGACCGCCTGCGGGACGAGCAGGATTTTCGGGTCTTTGTCTTGGGTCAAGGTAAGGAAATGAGAGAATCGCCCGTCTTTTTTCAGGACAATGGCATGGGTGAATCCCACATGTTGGAAACCAGGCGGGGCGATTCGGGATTGTGGATCATCCAGCAAACGCTGATAATATTGGTACAAAGCTTGTAGCATCATGAGCGTACCTCCTCGGCGTGAATGTCCGGAACCATAATCGTGCCCCCGACCATCTCGGCGGGGAAAAACATGGGGTGATTTTCTTTTTTGCCAAAGTGAATATCCAGGAGCATCCAGCCCAATGAACGGGTCTCCTCGATGGGGACCTCCTCGTCGCTTGCAAAGGAAAATTCAGCGGGAAATTCACGGCAACCCAAATACGGTCGGTGAAAGCATTGCCCCTTTTCGATTCTGCGCCGAAACATTTGCTCAAACTTCACCAGCGTGTCCCCTTCGCCCGCTTTTTCGGTCATGCTGAACGAGGCATGGACGACATAGGCCACATCTTTCAGAAAAAGCCCGGCACGCTGCTGCCGGGCATCTTCGATATAAATGCCCAAATTGCCGCTCCCTTTTTTCATCGCGCTTTTTGCGGTGCTGGTACTTGCAATGGAACTGACCTCGTTGCGACGTACGGAGGTCCAGCGAATGGGGGAGAGTACGTCGATCCGATGAATCCGCCATTGGATTGCGGGTTTCCAGAGGACCGCCTCCAGCACGCCCCGTGCCGCAGAGGGGGTCATGACATCATAACTCACCCGTTCCACTTTCATTTCAGGCCGTGTGAAGCAGGCGTAGTCCCCGGTAATTTTCACTTGAAAGGTTTCACTTTGCGCTCTTGTCATGGATGCTCCTGTTTCAGGTATTGTGCGGGGGTTAAAATTTGAAAAACTTTATGAGGGTGAAGCGTTAAGAGATCCTTGTCACCGGTGAGGATCAGATCTGCCTTCGCAGCGTGGGCACAGGCGAGAATGATGCGATCATCAGGATCCCTTAAGGCTGGGTCAAGGGGGATAGGCTCTTGTGGTGATGACAAGAACACAACGGTCCGAATCACTTTTTGGAGAATACCCTCAGGGGTTTGCCGGGTTTCGAGAAGCTTTGGCCTGAATTTGGGTTTTTGAAGCGTTTTGTAAATTTCTTCCAAACACGCCAAGGTCATGTATACCCTTCCATGGCGTATGGCATGATTGACCGCCGCTTTGGGACTACCCCCAAAGAGATAGGCCGAAACCCAGACATTTGCATCTATCACTATGATTTTCATTTTAGAACATATAATAGGAAGTATTTGACATTTTTCAAGAGTATTTTATATTCATTTTGCCAGATTCGCGTGTCGTTTCTGTGGGTTGAAACCTATTTTAGGTTCTAAATACCTTATATGGGCGGTCTTACGTTTGTAAGACCGTCCCTCTTTTTTCCCTTCGGACTTCTCGGACAAGCTCAACGATTTCATCATCGCTGATGTCTCTCTCAGAAGAAGGTACGTCGGGAATGGCATCCAATTCCGACAAAACCTCCTCACGGTCGCGGTTTGAATCGTAATCCAAGGGTACGATTTTGAAAATGGGTCGGGAATGTCTGACCACCAGAAAGGATTCTCCGGCCGCGGCATCGTTGGCGATGTCCGCAAGCTTTGTGCGAATGTCTTGCACGGAAATAATATTTTTGACGTTCTGCATTGAGTCCATTTGAATACCTTTTTTGGGGTTACACAATATATTATACGTTTTTTCATACGAAACTCCATATGTTTTTTCATATTTCCTGTGCCCCCTCGTTTCCCGAAGATTCAACCATTTCATCCGGGAGGAGGAGTCCCACATCGGAATGGTAGGCGCTCGTTGCGTTTTGTACGAAGACATCCGGGAATCGATGGGGATCCACGGGTCGGATATAATCCAAGTCCTGCATGCGCTGATGATCTTTCACGGGGATACTCACCGTGTACCTCTGAAGCTTTCGGAAAAGAAGCCTGGGATTGCCTCTGTCGGAAACCAGATCATCCAGTATCTTCCTCGCTTCACCATACTCGACGATCACAGGACGTTGCCAACCTTCGTCGATCAGCTTGAATGCTTCCGCGGCGGTACGAAATTTGTACTCAAATTTGGCTGGGGTGTTCAACAGCTTGGCTATGCCTTTTGCGTCCAGCTTCTCTTCCCCCCTTGTCCAAAACAAGGACCGGAAATATTGGCGAAAATTTTCATGGGAAAACAAGGTTTCGAGGTTTCCTTTTGTAAGGGCCGCAGCACCCAGGTCCATCGGTGCCTTCAAATCCGATGGTGGTTTGGATTCGGCACGAAAAACGATAAATTCACCTTTCTCCAACCGTCCCTCACGGTTGCAGCGTCCAGCCGCCTGGGCCATGGAGTCCAGGCCTGCCACGGCGCGGTACACAACCGGGAAGTCGATGTCCACCCCGGCTTCCACCAGTTGGGTGCTGACGACGCGGGTGTTTCGTCCATGCCGCAGGCGTTCGTTGATGTGGGCCAAGACCTCGGTACGGTGTGCGCCGCACATGCGGGTGGAGAGATGAAAACGCTCTTCGGACAGCGAGAAAAACAATTTCATGGCATCTGTTTTTTTGTGTACAATGCAGAGAACTTGAGGGTGGTCTTGCAATTCATTGGCGAGGTCGGGAAGGGGTAGTGATTTTGGCCAAGTCGGATGAAGGGAGACTTTGACGCGCTGAAGCTGCTCTTGAAGTTCATCCGGATCATGGATAATCTCTTTCGAATTCAATCCTTTCCTCAACCCTCCGGCTTCCGAGCTTTCCAAAGCGGGTTGGGTGGCGGTACAAAGTACGGGAGTGACCCCAAAGCCCTCATGGAGTGATCGAATACAATCCACAACCGGCTGTAAAAAAGGTTGGGGCAGGTTCTGGGCCTCGTCAAAAATGACCACGGAATTCGCGATGTTGTGGAGTTTGCGGCAACGGGAGGTGCGGTTCGCAAAAAGCGATTCGAAAAATTGGACCGAAGTGGTCACGACAATGGGCATGTCCCAATTGTCGGATGCCAAACGCAAAGCCTGGGTTTCGCGGGATTCGTCTTCCGGTTCCACATTGCTGTGGTGTTCCAGCACCGCATCTTCGAACCCCGGAATGCCTCGGAAAACATTCGCGGTTTGTTCAATGATGCTGGTGTAGGGGATGACGTATATGATTCTGCGTTTGCCATGTTGTACCGCGTGTTCGAGGGCGAAAGCCAATGAAGACAAAGTTTTGCCGCCTCCGGTGGGGACCGTGAGCGTACGGATTGAAGGCTCCTCTTTTGTGGCTTGCAGGCATTGCAGATAGACGTCCCGCCGGATTCGGTTCACGGGGGTGGACGCGGCCTTGTCCATGAACGCTGCCATATGACGAACAAGTTTCTCATTCAAAACGGGCAAATTGGGTCGGGGAAACTCACGCTGCCGCGAACGGGCCTTGTCCATAAAGGCTTCCGTGCAAAGCCAATCCGCATCAACCAATGCGGAAAAGACCATGCGGATCCACAATGCGGGGTCTCCTGCAAAAATCCGGCTTTCCGGAGGCGTTTTGTTTGCATATTCTTCGGGAATATAGGCGGTGCTGGTCGTATCGTTCTTCAATCGATAGTCCAGTGAGCCTTGTGGATGAATTTCGGAATCGAAATCCGCCAAACCGGCGTGATGTCCCAAAATCAAAAATGCAAAGACTCTGCCATACAATGAGCCCAACTGTTGGATGGCCCACAAGCCACCGGCGGTGGAATGGTTGATGTGGCCCGCCACTGTTTCCAGATGTGCCGAATAGCCGTTTTCGCGCAGGAGATACGCTTGGAACTCGGGGTGATATTTTCCGAGATCATGCCATCTCCCAGCCAGAGTCGCCCAGTCTCCCGCGCCAAAAGCGGATGCGAATTTCCCAGCCATTTCCGAAACTTCCGCCAAATGGACGGGAAGTTCTTCCCATGTGTCCGGTGGTTGGTCTTCAAGAGTATGGGCGTAAAAGTTTGAATTGTTTATTTTTTTCTCCATTCATCTCCCCGATCCAGGTTGTATTTTGCCGCCATTATAGCAGACGCGAGTGCCAAAATGTGGCACTCTGAAAAAAAAGTTCGTTTTTTTTCGAATTCAGGCCAGTGCGAATCTTCGGACCATGGCGTCGACTTCTTCCTTGAGGCGGGCTTTGAGTTCGG
>PXAS01000269.1 GCA_003565815.1 PVC group bacterium | reverse complement strand
TCTGATACCAGTCGCGGTTCATCATGCTTTCGGGTCCTCCCCGGGGACCGTCCAGGCGGGACGGGGGCGGTGAAAGGTGTCGGCGATGGCAGCGAGCAACATGCACTGATCGAGGGTGTGCTCCTCATTGTCCCGCACCGCCGCTTCGCAGGCATAGAGCATGTTGGCTTTGACCATGGGGGTGGCGTGGGCCACTTCTTCGAGGGCCGCGTCAAATGCGTCCAGGCTGCAATCCGCAAAGGGCACCAGTTTGAAGTCGGTGTCCGGTTTGTGATTGAGATTTTTCACGCCCGCCTGGAATGCGGCGGCGGCATTGTCCCGGGGACGGGCTTCGGCCCAGGCGAGGCGCGAAAGCAGCAGGGAGGTCTCGTCCAAAATCAGGCTGAAATTGCGGTGACGCAAGGGTCGGGTGACGTCCATGCCGAAATCGGCGTCCAGATGGCGGTCCATGGATTTGTGCATGGCGTATTCGAAGAGGGAAAGTTTGTCGTCGGCCTCCATGAGATGCACGGCCACTTCGCGGAAATCCCGATATCCGTCCGGGGACAGTCCCCGCAGCGCCTCATAACAGCTTTCGGCCTTTTGCAGCCGAATGTCTTCTTGCAACCCGCCCCACCCTTCGGCGGCATGGTGTTTGACACTTTCGAAGTCCTCGGGGATTTTTTCCTCCAGATACGCCAACTGCCGGGCGCGGATTTCGGCGTCTTCATAAAGCAAGAGGGCATAAATGCGGGCTTTGGCGTTGCGCACGCCGGCGCCGGCGTCTTCGGCCACCCGGGGGGCGTCCGGGGCCGGGGCCACCATGGGCACTTCGTCCTCTTGATCCACGGCGGGATCCACCGCTTCCGGTTTTTCCGCGACTTCGGCTTCGGCGGCGGCACGTTTTTTGTTTCGTTCCTCGATCCGATCTTTTTCCCACAGCGCCTGCATGTCGGGCGGAATTCGAATCAGGTCGGTTTCGGCGCGCAGAAACGGTTGGGCTTTGAAGTGAAAGAGTTTCGCGAAGAAAAGATCGGGCAGGGTTTCAATGCGGGTGTTGTAGGTCTCCACGGCATCGTTGTACCCATTGCGCATGAGGGCGATTTCGTTTTCCAACAAGATCAGGGTGCGGGAAAGGAAGGCGAAGCTTTTGTCGGCCTTGAGTTCGGGATAGGCCTCCACCCTGGCCATCATTTTCCCCAGGGCGGCGTGTTCTTGCTGAATGTATTGCCCCACGTCGTCCGGTTTCCGGGCCACTTGCCGCCCGTATAAATCCCGCAACCGGGTGAGTTCCTCCTGAACGGAGCGTTCGTGTTCGGCGAAGCCTTTGACCACATTCTCCAGGCGCGGCACCAAATCGTGGCGTTTTTTCAGGGACACGTCGATGTTGGACCAATTGCGGCGGGCGCGCTCGCGGAGAAACACCAGGTCGTTGTAGTGGAGGCCCAGCGTGACCAGGCTCATGAACAAGGGGCCAAAGAGGGCTGCGGCCAGATAATCGGTGGCCGCGAAAGAGCCGCGCAAGCCGAACAGCAGCAATCCGGTCAGCAAAATGGCCGCGAAAGAGAGGTTCAGGAGGTTCAATCCCGAGGAAGCGACGCGCAACATCACTTGGTTTTCCGTGAAGTTGCTGAGAATGAAGGGGTATTTGTCCACGGGTTTCTTCAAATACAGTCGGTCACCGCGGGTGGGTTCGATGACGCACTCGCCGATGGCATAAAGGGGGTCGCCAACTTCCAGACGGCTTTCGGTGTAGCGCCGGCGTCCGCCTCCGCGCGAGGTGGAATGCGAGGTATGAATTTCCGCGCCCTTGGGATCCACGAAAATCGTGCCTTCATGGTCCCGGCACAAAAAGGGATGCATGCGGGTTTCATTGATGATGGTCACCCATTTGGCTTTTTTGCCGGACCCGCGTTTTTCGGTAACCTTGTAATGATACTGGACGCAGGGTTGGCGGGAAAGCGGTCCCTTGAGCGGCGCTTCGCTTTCCGGCAGTTCCACGACCCCTTTGAACTCGGCGAGACCATAGGCGGCGCCGGCGGTGGGGGTGGTGGGCAGGTTTTCGATGCAGCGTTTGAATTTGATGCGGTTGAATCCGAACACAAAGGCAAGGAAACCGACGGCGGCGGCCAGAGCGATGCCCAACATCCCCCACCCCGCGGGCACGCGGGCCTTTTCAAAGCCGGCGCCTTCCTCGTCCAATTGCGCGCGCACGGCATCGGGCACCGGCAAGGCGGGTTCCAGGGGAATGTTCCACAAGGGCGCCAAGATCCGCTCGGGAAAGGCGGAACGATGCAGGCGCACCCGCTCCGTGGCCCGGGCAAGATCGAGGCGCATTTGGGCGAGACGTGCCTGAATGTCCGCCGGAAGACGGGGATGATCCTGAAATTCTCCCAAAGCGGCCCAGTCGCCGTCCCATTGGATGCCCGCGGACCGCAGTTCCCGCTGAATCTCCCCGGCGGCCATGTCGGCATGGCGATGCAGGCGGGACCGGGCCGCGCGCAAATCCGTCCGCATCATCATCAAGCCCATGGTCACCAAATAGAACACCACGCAAAAATTGAGCAAGGAAAAATAGACCAGGACCCGATGGATTTTCAGCACGGAGGCCAAGAGTTTCAGGGTCACCGCCAACAGAATCAACCCGCCCCAACACAGAAAAATGGATTTCGCGGCCATGCCCAGGCGAACCCGGGTTTCGTCCCGTTCGGAAATGATGGGATGATACTCCCCGTCCTCGTCAAAGCCCACTTCAAAGCCGCCGGCCGCGGCGGGGCGGGCGTAGCCGAAGACAAAAATCGAATCCCCGGGTTCGATGCGATACTCGGTGTAGCGTCTGCTCCCGGACGTGCGGCGGTAGGAACGGTCCACATGAAACTCCACGTTGCCGGTGGGTCTCAGCAGGATGTCCCCGGTGTCATCTTCAAGCCGAAAATCGACGAAACGCGTGTGATCGGTCACCGTCACCCACCGGGTATCGCCGTCCGAATCCCGTTCTTCGCGCTCTTCATGATAGCGGAAATAGACGCTGGGCGTGTTGGTGTGGGTGGCCCGCAAAAGGGTTTCATGCTCGCGGGCGACGCCATTCAGGTTGATTTCCCCCGGCAACACGGCGTGAACGTGGGTGGCGGGGATCCGCTCCAGCCGGCGCATGGAGGCCAGGGAGCTGAAACTCCACCACCCCAAGCCCAACGCGACCAGAAAAAGCCCCCCCGCCAGCAGAAGGCGGAGCAGGCCTTTGGCTCCCCCCGACAAATGACCGCCGAAACCGCGTTGCGGAATCATCTCCGCCCCGGGACAAGATTCCGTGCGATGGGCGGTGATCTCTGACTTGAGGATTTTTCGGTTACAGTTGGAGCAAAGATAATGTTTCATGTCCGTCAAGTTTGGGGAAAATCGTATTCGGTCTGCAAAAGCCCGATGATTTTCTCCAGTTGGGCTTCTTCTCCGGGGCCGGACACTTCGACTTCCGCTTCCGCGCCTTCCGTGAGCGCCAGCATCATCAGGCTCAACATGGATTTCAGGTCGCTTTCCTCCCCATCATATCGGACGCACATCTTGCCGGAGTAGTTTTTCACTTCCTTGATGATATGTGCGGAAGGCCGGCAATGGATTCCGGCTTCATTCAAAATTTTTGCTTTTCCCTTTGCTACCATGAACCCACTATGCAAGGGAAAAAGAAATTTTGCAATCGTGATTTGCCGGAAATCAAAAGGATTGTAAGATTTCAGGTCAAGTTGCGTCATATTGAGCACAGATTCCCCCGAATTTACACCGAAAAAATCCACAAAGGAACCCAGGCCATGAAACTCACCCGCATCAAAACTTCTCTTCTGAAGCCCATGCTCCTCCTCTGCACGGGGGGGCTCCTGACAGCCCACGCAACCGCGGATTCCGTGGAAACCATCCTCCACCGCCACTACGCCCCCTTGTTGGCGGAACTCCAGGACTATCTGAATGACAACCCGGAGGCCGAAGATGCGATGGCCGGTTACGACATGGCCATGCAGGCGGCACACCGCATTGACGACCGGGATACGTTCATGGCCCTCATGCAAAAGAAATTCGATCTGCATCTCGGGCAGGTCCCCGACGATCTGCAAGGCCTGGGACAAAGCGCCATGATGCTGGCCCAATTCAGCCGCCAGTATGGAAACCGGGACGTGTTGGAGGATGTGCTTGAAAAACTGAAGCCGGTGGCCGAAGCCCATGAAGCGCCCATATTGAACGCGGTCCAAGAACGCGCCGAATCCATGCTGAAAAGCCCCTGGCCGGGCGATGTGATGAAAATTACGGGCACGGCCACGGACGACCGCGAAGTCAATCTCGCCGACCTCAAGGGCAAGGTGGTGCTGGTGGATTTTTGGGCCACCTGGTGCGGCCCCTGCATGGCGGAAAAACCCAACATCAAAGCCGCCTACGAAAAATACCACGACCAAGGCTTTGAAATCATCGGCATTTCCGGTGACCGGGACAAGCGGGCCCTGAACCGTTACATCGCCATGGAAGACATCCCCTGGCCCAACATTTTCGACCGGGACCGGCTCGACCCCATTGCCCGCGAATACAACATCACCGCCTTGCCGAGTTCCTTCTTGATCGACCGCGAAGGCCGCGTCGCCATCATTGACGCCCGCGGACCCGAACTCCACGAGGGCATTGAAAAACTCCTGAATCCGTAAGCTTTTCGCCCGGGACTGCGGCCCCATTTCCCCTCCTGAATCCATGGGGACGGGCAACGCCATGCGTGAACATACACGCTTTGCGATCTCCTCAACCCGCGGAAGAACCCAAGGTCAGCCCGGCGGGCAAAGATTCGCCGAACAAACTCACCCGGTCGGCCTCTTCCGGGGGCACCCACTCCCGCAGGGGGCGCAGGACTTCCGGGGTTGCGCCGTAGGTTTCCAAATGCGAGACAATGCGTTCACGCTCCGGCGCGGGCAAATCCAATCCGGGTTCGTCGGTGATCCGCGCGGCCCGCAAAAAGGCGAGGGTCAATTCGGGATGCGTCCAGTCCGCCTCCTCTTGCAAAACCTCAAAGGCATGCGCCACGGTTTGCGGCAACAACACCGTTTCCGGCCCCCCTCCGAAAGGAATGCGACCGAGGATACGGCCCAAGGCCCAATAATAGGGCGCGGGTTCATTGGGCTTTTTCTTGACCAAGGTTCGTAAAAACACTTCCACCCAGGCCTGACGGGTCTCGGCGGGAACCCGTTCGAGGGCGCCGGCCAGGCGCACCAGTTCCGCTGGATGGTCTCCGGGGCTGCCCAGGGGACCCAACCAGGTCTCGGCAAGCAGCCTTTGCTGGGCCGCATCCAGTCCCGCCGCCACCCGCCGCCACAAAATCCAAAGCTGGGTGCGCCCGCGGGCCTCGCGCGGGAAGGACAGCCCCAAATCGTGCAAGCGCCAAAGTTCATTGATCCGGAAGCCGTCCATCTCCACCCCAAAACCCGGACGCAGTACGAACCCGGCCAACATCAACCAGGCGGCTTCGTGATCGGGCGAACGGTCCCGACGGGTAATGCCCGCCGCCAAAGCCGGCCAAAGCTGCCGACACTCTTGCGGCGACCAACGCTTCCGATCCCTCTTCAGACGTTTCTCCAAGGTCTTGAACAAATGCCGGGCCAAACGCGGATCTTTGTCGGCTTTCTTGCCATATACCGCCTCGATCGCGTCCCGGCCCGCCTCCAACGCCGTCGAAACCGCCTGCGTCTCCCCGTCGTCCTCGGCCTCGGCGGCCCTCAAATTGAACACCAACTCCCAGTGTCCCTTCCCCTTCCAGTTTTTGTCCGTGCTCACCAAGGCGACTTTCAGGAGGCCGCCGGCATTGATCCGCGCCTCCACCGCGACTTCGACAAGATTATTGGCGGGCCGCGGCTGTTTTTTGTCCACCGAAATCACGGTTTGCATGGGCGGCAGGGCGTGAAATTCCTCGCCTTCCGTCTCCAGCAGCGTCCCTGGCGTGTCATCGGGACGATGAATACTGTCGAAAACTTGAAAGCGCACGGGGGTATCGACCAAAACTTTGAGCGGATGTTGGTCGATGCGGCAAACTTGTTCCGGCATCGCGCCTCTGGGCAGAATGCAAAGCAAATGCGACTCGCGCCGCTTTCGATCCACGGTCTCCAAATAAATCGATCGGGCCGACCCCGCTTCAATCGGAGATTGATGACGATGCAACATCGCACGGTGGACGGCCGCCCCTCTGGCCACCGCCAAGTCCGCCTCCGGATTTTCCAAATGCAACGGACGGTGCCCCGTCCACGCCTCCAATTGCTGTAAAAGGCGTTCCCGCAACGCCGGCGCCAACAAAGTGCCGCCATTGAACAACACCGCGTCCACCTGCGGATGCTCCCGCAAAAAAGCGGCCAAATGGCGAGTGACGGCCGCATCCTTGGCATAAGGCAACCCCATTTCCCGCAATCCGGATTTGGGGCGCAGGGGTTTCGCGTCGCGGTCACATGGCGGAAAAAAATTCTCAAGCAATTCCCCGCGCAGGGTCTCGGCATGAATGGGGAGGGTTCGGGTTTCACCAAACAAAGCGCTTCCCGATGCGGGGAGCGCCAATTCCGCGTCCGCCCCGTCATCATCGGACAGCAGCGTTTCTTTCAACCGACGGCTGCGGGAAAGGAGAAAGGCCCATTGACGGGCGGTCAGGGTTGGCCCCGTTTTTTCGAATTCGCGACGGAAACGATGCGCCAAAAAGCGATCCAAATTATCCCCGCCCAGCAGCAGATGCTCGCTCACCGCCACCCGGCGAATGCGCGGGGGATCGCCGGCACGTACGGTGAACAGAGAAAAATCGCTGGTGCCGCCGCCGATGTCGCACACGAGAATCGTGAGGGGACCCTCGGCGGGAATGTGTTCGTCGAATCCGTTGCGATGGCTTTCCAGCCAACGGGTGAACGCGGCTTGCGGTTCCTCCAGCAGGAAGGTCGATTCCGGCAGACCGGCCAGGGCGGCGGCTTCGAGGGTGAGTTGCTGCGCGGCGGCGTCAAAAGAAGCGGGAACGGTCAGGGCCAGCAATTGATCGGCCATGGGAGCCTCCGGATGGGCCTCGTCCCAAGCGCGCCGCAAATGAACCAGATACGCCGCCGAGGCTTCCACCGGGGAGAATTTTTGGGCGGCGGGCACGCTTTCCGAGTGCCAGGGAAGCAACTTCCCCTCACGGTCCACGGAGGGATGACACAACCAGGATTTGGCCGAATGCACCACCCGGTCGGCCTGGGTGGACGATTGTTCCCGGGCCCAGATGCCCGCAACCGGGTCTTTGGCGTCCGGCGAAAAATACAAAAACGAAGGCAAGGTCACTGCGGAAATCCGCGTATCGGCGGCATTCTGCTGGGGAATCCCGAACGCCGCCGACTCCGCCGCCTCTTCGGCCAACGAAACCGAGGCCAGCGCCGAGTTACTGGTCCCGAGATCAATCCCAATGGCAAAACGTGCATCAGACATGCCGCACCGCTACCCGAAAGCAAAAAAAATGCAATATTCCGCAAAAGGAAATCGGAAGGGAAGAAATGCGGAGTGAGTGACGAGTGATCCTTTCTACCCTGACCCTGCAAGATGGAATATTGACCCTCCAAAACCCCTCCCTGTTCCTCGGTGTGCTCAGTGGTTCTGTGCTTCCTAGTCCCGGATTTATCCGGTTCCCAAGGGGGCTTCAGCCCCCGTCCGCGGGACTTAGGGCCCACGCAAAAATAACTTCACATTTTGACCGCCGATGCATCGCGTCCTGCGGCGTTACGAAAACACGAAATATTGCTAATATTCCTTTGTTTTCGCGCCTTGCAGGTCACGCGCC
>PXAS01000459.1 GCA_003565815.1 PVC group bacterium | reverse complement strand
TCCGGCGAAGCATCCGCAAGTAGTTTCACTCTTCTTCCATTCGCGGGACGGCAAGGCCATTCGCGGGGTTCCCTCTTAACCTGGATTCTCTTCGGTTGCGGATAAAATCTGCGTTAGGAAAAGTCTTCGGACAGGTTTTGCTCGGTCTGCCGGATGGAATCCGTGGTCTCTCCTTCGGGAGATGATCTTACGGATTCATGTCCAAATCTTCCTGTACCTGCCGGAGGATTTCGTCGGGGGGAATCACAGGGCCCGTGCCGATGCCGGGACAAGCTTCGCAGGTACGCGCCCATGCGTCTTCGCTGCGGAAATTGCGAAACCAAAAGGGGTACAAGCGGCATTGCTTGGGTTTGACGGCATGTATTTGACAGCGTTGGTCTTCAAAAAACACACAGTCGCCATTTGTCCGTTCCCGGAGCAACAGGGAATCCTCTTTGCAAACACGTGCGCGCAGTTGCTCCGGGGTTTCCCCCAGAAAAGCTGATATCGCGGCAATGTCGGCTTCGTTGACCCTGACTTTTCCGGGGGCGCCCGTGCAACAGGCGCCGCATTGCGTACACGCAAAACGGATGCCCTCTCGCAAAAAATCAGGCAGGTCCAAAGCCCAATCAGAGGTGTTCATCGCAAAGGAATGGCTTCCGTAAGTTGCTCAAACCCGTCCGCGTTTTTTTCTCGGCCGCGACCATGTGGGCTTTCACGGATTCATAGGACAATTTCGGACGGCGGAACTCATCCACCGCCCCCTTGTTGTTCATGCACCGGGGGCGGCCCATGGTACTGTAGCCATTGAGGGGGTTGCTTTCGCGAGTGACACGTACGTCGCAGAATTGCCAAATAGCCGTCCCCATAATTCTGGGATGGTGCAAATATGCTTTCAAGGCTTCGTCAAGGACCACGCATTGCCATTCTTCCGACCAGGGATCGGCCCGCTGATTTCGACATCCGGGTGCCGCGCCGGCGCCAAACTCGCTGACAATCACGGGTTTGCCTTTGACTTTCACCTCGCGGAAGCCCACCCGGTCCACTTTGTCGTCGATCACTTTGTCGTCCACGGACAATTGTGCCACCACATCATATAAATTTGGGGCGGTTTCACTCCAGGGTTTGACATCCAGGCCAGTGACGGACTTGGAAATTTCGGCGGATTCCCCCATCGGGTTCATTGAACCCGGCGATGGCGCGCAAAAGCGTGGTTTTGCCACAGCCGGAAGGCCCCAACAGAAAAAACAATTCACCGGGTTCGATGGTGAGGGTAATGTGGTCCACGGCGCGTATGTTGCCAAACACCTTCACCAAGTCATTCAATTGTACGGGTACTGCCATAAAAAACTCCTGATTAAGCGTTCACCTGAATCCGTGGGATCTTTGCGTTCAATCTGTACGCTTCTCTGGAAAAGGTCAGCACCCTTTCCTTTTGGAAACGGATTTCTCACGGGAAATTCACGAAAATGTCATTTGTACATTGAATCCCATCAATCCGCCCGGCGCCCCCCCACCCCCCTCCGTTTGTAGGCGCGGTGGACCTTTCGGTTCAGGGTCATCATCAGACAGATTGTATGCCCGGCCACCGCATGGGGGGAATTCGTCGGGACTTGACAAAGGGGGATTTCCTTATTAGTTGATATATTGACTATCAACCAAAGAACTTTATGCCTGCTGCAACGCCCCAAACGAAACCCGAAGCGATGGGCGACACCGTGGAATCGGTGTTGGTCTATAACTTGGTGCGCACCCACAACGTGCTCGCGCCGCTGTTGGATTCCGACTTGCGCGGGGCGCGGTTGACCGCCGCGCAGTTCAATGCGTTGCTGGCCTTGCGCGCGGAGGGTACGGAGGGGTTGAACATGGGGGAGCTGGGCAGGCGGTTGGTGGTGACCAAATCGAATGTGACCGGCCTGGTGGATCGGTTGGAGCGGCGGGGCTGGGTGATCCGCAGGAGCGGGACGGACCGTCGAGCGATCCGCGTGCTCATCACCCCGGAGGGAAAAGAACGGCTGAAGGCGGTGGAGCCCGCGCACGCGAAAGTGTTGGCGGAGTTGACCTCCGCTTTGGACGGCAAAGAAAAGGCGGAATTGGTGCGCTTGCTTACGAAGCTTCGCCGGGCGTTGCGCGAACGAAAAACGGAGGGGGCGTGATGCCCGGTGGCGGATGGCGGGGCTCCATGGGCACGGTGGGGGGGATTCCCCGCACCTACGGCTTGCAGCGTTCCTTCGGCAAGGAAAAATCCGCTTACCAGGTGGACAGGCAGCGTACCACGGTGCGGCGTATCGCCGCCTTCTTCAAACCCCACTGGTTGCGCTGGTTGCTGGTGGTGGCCTGCATTCTGATCTCCGCCGGATTGTCGGTGCTGCCGCCCTTTTGCGTGGCCGGAATCGTGGACATCGCGATTCCCGAGGAGCGTCCGCGCCTGCTCATGGCGTTGGCGGGTGCGATGGTGGGGCTGGCGGTGCTGACGGGTCTGATCAGCGTTTTGCAGCAAACGCTCACCGCCAAGGTGGGACAAGGTATTTTGCACGATTTGCGCACCCGTTTGTTCGGTCACCTGCAGGGCATGCCCCTCGCGTTTTTCATGACCCACCGCTCCGGGGAGATCCTCTCCCGGCTGAACAACGACGTCAATGCCGCCCAGGGGGTGGCCACCGGCACCCTGGTCGGCATTCTCAGCAATATCGCCACCTTGGTGGCCACTTCAACCGCCCTGTTTTCCATGAACCCGCGGCTCACGCTCCTGGCGGTGTCGGTGGTGCCCGCGTTCCACCTGCCCTCGATGGTGGTGGGGAAAATCCGCCGCCGTCTGTCCGGTGAATCGCAAGAGCGCCAGGCGGAATTGCTGGGCTTCATGGGCGAACGCCTGCATGTGGCCGGGATCACCCTCACCCGCATTTTCGGGCAACGGACGGCCGACGCGCGGGAATTTGCCGCCCACAGCGTCAAGGTGCGGGATCTCAATGTGCGCCAAACCGTGGTGGGACGCTGGTTGTTCATGATCCTCAGTGTGTTCAGCGCCTTGGGGCCGGCTTTGATCTTTTGGTACGGGGGGCATCAAGTGATGGCGGGGACGCTCAGCGTGGGTCAGCTCATCGCATTCGCCGCCCTGCTCACTTTGCTCTACCGTCCGCTCATGCAACTGGCCACGGTGTACGTGGACATTCAGGGGGCCTTCGCGGTGTTCGACCGGATTTTTGAATATCTCGACATGGAACCCGGTCTTCCCGTTCCCGCGAACCCGCTCAGGCCCGAACGGGTCGAGGGCCGCATAACGTTTCACGACGTGGTCTTCCACTACCCCACGGCCGCGCCACCCGGACGTGAAGACGCGCTCGAAGGGGAGGACGAGGAAGAAGCCCCCCGCCCCCGGGCGGCGCTACACGGGCTCGACCTGCACATCGCGCCCGGCGAGCGGGTGGCGCTGGTGGGGCGTAGCGGCGCGGGCAAAAGCACCCTGACCCTGCTGGTGCCCCGCTTTTACGATCCCAGCTCGGGGCGGGTGACCCTGGACGGGCACGATTTGCGGGACTATGACCCCGAGGCCCTGCGCGCGCAAATCGGCATGGTGACCCAGGAAACCTTTCTTTTCCACGACACCCTGCGCATGAATCTGCTTTACGCGCGTCCCGAAGCCACTGAGGCGGAGATGGTCGCGGCCTGCAAAGCCGCGAACATTCACGAATTCATCGCCGGGTTGCCGGAGGGATACGACACCCGCGTGGGCGAAAGAGGGTTTCGGCTTTCGGGCGGGGAAAAACAACGCGTTTCCATCGCCCGCGCCCTGCTCAAAGACCCCGCGATTCTCATTCTCGACGAGGCCACCAGCAGCCTCGACGCCACCAGCGAGGCCTTGGTGCAAAACGCCCTCGAAACCCTGTTGCGCGGGCGCACTTCCCTGGTCATCGCCCACCGTCTCTCCACCGTGCTCGGCGCCGACAAAATCGTGGTCATGGACGAGGGACGGGTGGAAGACGCCGGGCCCCACGAAGAACTGCTCACCCGCGACGGCCTGTACCGAAAATTGTTCGAACAGCAGTTCCGGCACGTTCTCGGCGCGGAGCGTTGATCGGGGTCAAGGCGCAATGGAGGATTGGAACGGGAGGGACTGCCGCCAAAAGACCATCCGAATTTCATTCGCGACCCAAAACCGCCCGCGCGTGACGGGCGAAATGGGCCCGCAGATCGCGGGTATATTCGAGCAGAATCCTTTCGCCCAGACCTTCCGGGTCACCCCAACGATTCTTTTATCAGGTTCCCAAACGTTTTACCATGAAAAGAAGGCGAAATTTCCATGCCCGAGCCCGTGCCAGCCAAAAATTTCTTGCGTGTGGTCGATTTCCCCGACAATATGACCTTCCTGAATTCGCTCCCGGACAAAAATTCCTTCTATTCACCATAAAGCCTCCCGTATGACCACACAACCCAAAGCCTTTTATTTGCGACCGGTCCCCCTGGGGGGATTCGCGTTCCTCTTCTATTTCTTCACCCGCGTTCAGGGATACATGCCCGGAGAATCCGCGTTCGCGGTTTCCCAGGCCCTTCCGGACTCCATGTTTCCCACCTTTGGCCACACGGTCTGGCACTGGATCGTGCGCTTGCTGGCTCGCTTGCCTTTTGGAACCCTGAGCACGCATTTGGGGGTATTCTCGGCCTTGTGCGGCGGAGTGTCGGTCATGGCACTGACCATGTTGGCGCAACGGGTTACGGTGGGGCAAACCCAGGAGGAAGAAAATTCTCCGGCCAAGCCCGAGCTGATCCGCCGTCTGGTGGTGGGATGCGCGGTGCTCACTTTTGTCTTTTCTCCGCCCATTTTGTTTGCGGCCACCCGACCCCTCCCGCAAATGTTTGGGCTCACCCTGTTGTTGCTCACCGGCGCTTGGACGGTCAAAACATTCCAGAAACGCTCCCCGGCCATGCTCAATGTCGCCACGATTTTCTGGGGGTTTTTGGTCACGGAATACGCCACCGCTTGGTTTTTCATCCCATTTTTCTTCGGTCTGGTGCTGTACACGGGTTTCGACGCCCTGGGCAATTTCCGATGGAAACGCAACCTCCGCATCGTCGGGATTTTTCTCTTGGCGGCCATGACCGGGTATCTGCTCATGGCCCTCACGGTCCTCAACCACCGACACGCCGAATTGCAAGGCATCCATGATTTGGGACGTGCTTTTCTGGACTCCCTGCGCGTGCAACGAAATTTGCTCACCCAGGCCGCGCCGGCGCGGGGCAGCCTGTTGATCGTCATTCTCTTCGGCGCTCCCTTTCTCATTACCTGGCTTCCGAAAATGCACAGCACGCTGGAGGCCCGGGTGGGTTCGGTGATGATGCACTTCGCATTCGCCATCACCAACGGGTTTATGATGTTTCACCCTTCGATTTCGCCCTGGGGCATGTATCTGGAGGGACAATTGGGGGTTTTCATGGTGGTCCCCTACGCCATGTTGGCCATCAGCAACGGATATCTCGCGGGCTACGGCGCCAGAGTGCTGGCCAAGTACGATCCCTATCAACCCCTGGCCCTTCGCGCCACCCGCTATCTGTTGCGCGCGTTGGTGTTGCCGGTCATCTTCCTCCTGATTTCCGTCTCCACGGCGCTGAACCTGTTTTCCCACGGAGACCCCCATTTGCCCGAAGTCAATCGCATCGCCAATGAGATGGCCGAAGAACTGCGGGAGGTCGAAATCTACGTGGGCCAAAGCGGATTCAATCATGTGTTGCGGCTGGTTCTGCGGGAGAAAGGGTACGACACGCAAGTCCTCGACCTGGACCCCGCCCTGTGGAGCCGGAGTGCCTACCGGAACATTGTCGCGGAACGTTTTGCCGACGAGCACCCACGTCTGGCTTCCATGGCCAGAATTGGACCCGGCCCCTTTTTGCAAACTTGGATCGTTTCGGAACCGGATTTCAATGAGACGGTACGCGGCGGGGAAATCGCCGACATCATCCGCCGAAGCGGCAAGCAGGTCCTTCCGGTGCCTTATGGGTACGAAGCACACGATTCCATTACACCGGAGGATGCCAAGAGATCCGCGAAACGGCTCCTGCAACAAGAAACCCCGGACCGGGGCGAGCTTTGGGACACCGCCGGTGAAAAACGTGGACGGGGAAGATCCGTGGGAGCCCTGGTGGTTTTTTACGGACAGGAAAGCCGGCGCATGAACAACCTCGGTTACCTTTTGGAGGAACATGGACACGATGAAGAAGCGTTCAGGGCGTATCGAAGCGCCAGGAATTTGCGCCCCGACAATGTCAGCGCCCTGTTGAATTTGGCCATGCGCATGGAGGACCTGCCGGAATCCGAGCGGGAACGCGTGCAAGGGGAAATGAAAGCCTTCCAGGAGCAATTGGGCGGAGGGAGCTTGGATTCGGCCCGACTTTGGCGCCTGGCGGCGCACTATGGATACATTCGCCATCCGCGCATGCTGATGGAACGCGGCTGGGCATGGGTCGCCAGCGGCAACCCTTCCCTCGCGGTGCCCGAACTCCAGGAAGCGCTGAGACGCTTTCCGGGGGCGGAATCCATCCGTCTCCAATTGGCCCACACCCACTTTGCCGGACAGGATTTGGACGCTTCGGAGACGGAATACGTCTCGATTCTTGAAAACAATCCCGATTCCGCAAATGCCTTGCTGGGCCTGGCCCGGATCAACGGTATGCGCGGAGACACCGACGAGGCCTTGGGGTATTTGTCCCGCTTGCGGGAGCGCGGAGCCAATGAAGCCGTCCTGCGTCGCGAAGAGGTGGCCGCGCTCACCATCGGCGGACGTTATGAAGAGGCCGCCCAAAAAGCCGACGCCTGGCTGCGGACCCAACCCGAAAACGCCCAGGCCCTGTTGACTCGGATCCTCATCGCCGAAGCCACCGGCGAGGAGGACAAAATCGCCCCTCTCATGGAACGGCTCGAAGGTCTGGACGAACTGAATGCCCGCGAGCGGCTCATGCTGGCCCAGTTTTTATTGAGGGCCAACAAGATCCCGCTGGCGCGCCGTCAACTTCGCGCCGCCATCGAACGGCCCGACACCCGTTTACAAGCGATGGAAATGCTTCTGCGGATCGAAGTTCACCAACGCAACCGGGAAGAAGCGGAAACATTGGTGTCGTCCATGCTCAGCCAGGCGCCGGCCCACCCCTACGCGAATTACATTCTTGGCACCTTGCGATTGGCGCAGAATCAGCCCCGGGAAGCCATTGCCGCCTTTGAAACCAGCATTGCCAGCCAACCCAGCCCGGGCGCCCTCAACGACTTGGCCTATACCCTCTACGACCAGGGGCGGTCCCGGCAGGCGCTCCCCCTGGTCGAACAGGCCATTCTCTTGGATCCCAACTCTCCCCATGCCCGCGGCACCCATGCCGCGATCCTCTTGGATCTGGGCAGACCCGCCGAGGCCGCGGAGGCCATCCAGCGCGCCCTCGAACGGGCTCCGGACCATCCGCCCTTCCTGATTACCCTGGCCCGCGTGTACCACGCACAGGGGAAAACCGAAGAAGCGAAATCCATTCGGGATCGCCTGCTGTCCATACAGGGGCAACTCGACCCCGCCACCGTTCATGGCCTGCAATCGCTGAGCGACGAGCTGCGCCCCTCTTCATAAACCCCGTTTCGATGTCACCACTTCCGAGATGCGCCCCCCTTCAATGGGTGCATCTCATAATTAGTGAAACTGTCGAATCGTCGTAGTCGAAGCTGTCCCCAGCTTCGAATCCAGATCTATGATTAGAGTCTTCCGAAGGAAGATGATACAAAAAAGCGTGTATATTTCTGATTATTCATTTATCTTCAATGACTTGGAGAAAAGTTTTTTTTACCCTGCGGATGCTTCGCCGTCCTGCAGATC
>PXAS01000094.1 GCA_003565815.1 PVC group bacterium | reverse complement strand
TTGCGCCAAGCTTCGCGCGAAATTCGGAACCCATTCGCCTGTGGGGACCTCCGGCGCGTCCGGGTCCAACGGCCCCAAGGGAAATTCACCGTCCATTTTCACGACCACATCCCCGATTCGCCCTGAAAAATCATGGAATCGCAACAGATCCTCCTGCACAAACAAATTGGAGTTCAGGTTCTGTATCCTGAAAATCCGTTGGGTCTGAAAATCATCGGCCCACAGGCCCAACTCGGCTTCCACCTTCCCGCGGATCACCCTCACTTTGGCGGACCAAATGTCCCGGCGCATTTTTCGCCGCCAGCCCGGGCGCATGTGAATGATGTCCGCCGAGAAGAACGGCGTCACCAGATCCTTGGGCGAGTACCATTCAACGCCTTTCAGGACAATGCCGCGCACGGGGCGATAATAAATTTCATCGATTTCAAGATGAATGCCCCGGCTTTCCAAGTCGGAAAGCACCACTCGGACCAAAAATCCCGGCGGACCCAATAGACCCAAGGCCAAAAACCCCAAGATCACCAGGGACAGCAACACCAAGAAAATCTTGAGTCGTCTCAGCCGCCTTTTGGCGGGATCAAAGATTTTCCGTTTGCGACGTTTCATCGTCTGACTCCTCGGCTGCCAAGGGGATCACCGGGGATGCTAACAGGATCCGTTCCACCTCTTCATTCAGCGTAAAGACCAAATCCCGGCCTTGGACTTTGACATGCCGACTCCCGCTCACGGGATCCGGGTGAATCAACAGGGTCCGGTTTGCCTGGGCATCCCCGGAAAGACCAAAAGAAATCCGCAAGCGGTTGGGCTCCTGTTCAGGGGACAGCGCGCCGAATCCGTTCAGGGACACCAGGCGCTCGGCGCGCAGATTTGATGCCTGGTCCAGGATGGCTTCGATAACGGTTTCATTGGGCAGGCCCTGCTCACTTTCGGCAAGCCTCCAAGGTTTTTCCGCCTCTTCGCGGTGGAACACGAGCGTTTCGCCGTCCCGTTGAAAGGAAATGCGAATCACTTGATCCGCCTGAAAACGCAGCACATCCCGGGAAAGATACGCGAGGGGCTGACGCGGCAAGTAGGCGATGTCTTCGGGGAGAACCTGCCAGATTTCATCCACACCCGCGGGCTTCAACCAGACTCGTCCCGGCGCGGCATCTTCTGCGTCCAGGATATCAAAGGTCAGGCCTCCCTCCGCGTCGGTGATCTGGGTTTGAAAATTCACCCGATAGCTTACGGGGATCTCTTCCTGAAGCGGCATCACCGATTCGATCATGCCCGAAGCCCAAATGTCAAGCAATCGATCCACATGCGCCTGGGAAGCCGGACGTTCCACCGGGCGGACGAAATTCCAGCTCCCGTCGGTTTTCCGCAACAACATGTGGCTGTCATCCTCGGTCATGCGGATTTGCACAATTCGGGAACGGTCCAGGGACATCACGCTGCGGTCCCGAAGTTCCATGCTGTCCGTGAGCGCCAGGACCATCACCCCTTCCGAAACCACGAAGACACCTTCTTTGCCGGCAAAACGGGCGAAGCGTTGTCCGGGGCGGCCTTCGGCGGGACGACCGAGCTGCAATTCAACCGGGGAATCCCCATTGGACGCATGAATGCGGATCTCGGCGGCAGGATCGTGCAAACCGTAGGTTTCCAAATCATCGGAGGGCGCGTCCAAAAAGGATTCGATGCGGGCGGTGGTGATTTTGTGGAGCCATTCCCGAACGGCTTCGGTGTCGGCCAAATGCCGCCCGGGATCCAACATGCGCCAGGCATCCCCACGTTTTTCAATGCGCAAAACCCCCGACGGACGGATCAATGAAAAAGAATCGATTCGATCCGTTGGAAAGGTGGTGATGTGGCGGTCGCGCAGCGCCGATGCGGATTTGGGAAGAATTTCCAGGAGATCCAGAGAGACCAACATCACATATTGAGAACCCTCTTCCTTGATGTAAAGTTCGGTTTCCAAGGGGTTCGGGTTGCCAATGCGATATTCTTTGAGCCCCCGGTGGTCCTGGATGGCCAGCACCGCCTTTGGAACCGCCAGGCCAAAGTCCGCCAGGGTGTATCCTCCCGCGCGCATGTCCGCGGGACTGATCAACTCGCCCCGGGGAAGACCGCGCAAACGGGACAGCAACTGGCGGACCATGGCCCCCTGCGCCAAGGCGCCTTCGGGTTCCTTCATCCGCCATTCGCCCCCCACCCGATGCAGATCGACTTCATATTCCGGCAAGCGGATGAGCAGGCGTTCCGCGCGATCCGGATCCACTGAAAACGCCCGCATCATTTCATCGGCATGCGCCGCCGTCGACTGGGTATGACGTTCGTGGAAATAGATGTATGCGCCCAAGCCCAAAACCAGGAACAGCAAGAAAAAGGTGCGGGTTGACTTCATCAGGTTCGCCTCCTGCACGCCACAAGCATGCCCAACGCGGCCGCGGAACCGGGCATCAGGACCAAAACGATCAGCAACAAACGGTTCAAATCCCGTCGATCCATTTGCAAGCGGATTTCCTCCACCGGCTTCGGGGGCATTTCAATGAGATGGCCCCTGTCCAGCAACCAATTGACGGCATGCTGGAACAGGATCAGCCCCCCTCCCCCGCGCAGGCGGTTGGCCGCGAAATCCGCGTCCCCGATCACCACAAGCCGGGTGCTTTTCTCGCCGGGGCGGGAATCCACCGGGGTTCTTTCAATGGCCGCGGCGATGGGGATGGGACCGGGCGCGTCCACCTGGGGCTGGAAGCGCATGATGTTGTTGGTCAAATCCTGCTTGGCAAAACTCTGGTCCGAGGAGGCGGCCAGGGCCGTATACCGGGGACGCCCCGGGGTTTGTTCGCTTTCTCCCACCGCGGGCCGCACCGAACGGGGACGGAGGAACGGCACATTGACGCCACGCAAATTGCGGGTCACGGGATGATCCGCGAAGCGGGAGATATACACTTCCGCGCCCGAAAGGGTCGCTTGGTCAATGACGATGTCCTCCACCAATTGCACCCCCCATTCCCGCAGCACGGGCGTCAGCCCCCCGTCGGCGGCCGGATTGAGCAATACCATCAGGCGCCCCCCATTGTCCAGGTAGCCGCGCAAGAGATCCAGTTCCGGCTGGGGAATCCGCGCGGTCGGCCCGGCAATCACCACGGCGCCGGCGTCTTCGGGGATGCCGCGGGTGGCTTCCAAGTGAAGGACGGATACCTGGATGTTTTCCATCTCCAGGCGTTCCCGGACATTGGAAAAAGCCTGCAGGGTGTCCTCGAAATCATCAATGTCCTTTTCGCCGTGACCGGAAAGAAAATAGACCACGGGCCGCTGTTCACCGGTGAGACGCAGGATCGCCGAGGTCAACAAAGGCTCGCCCCGAAACGCGACCATGCGCGGGGCTTGGCCCATGGGGCGGGTCTCGTCCGGCTCGTACTCCACCATGTCATCCATGGCCACGGTGACATGCCGTTCCCCGTGGACCACCACGACCTGATTCGGTTTCGTGAGATGGTATTGACGCTGCAAATCCGAGGAGGCGCCCAGATCCCGGTCCGGGTCCACGAACAGAACCTCCACGTTCGCGCTCAACCTGTCGTATTCATTGAGCAAATCCTCAAGCATGTCGCGGACACGATGCTCCTTGCCGGTGAACGCGATGAAGCGCAACGGTTGATCGAGGCTCTCCAGAACCACTTCGGTTTGCCGCGACATGGCGGTCAATTGCTGCTGGCTCCAATCCTCCCGCAAATAATGGCGAAAGGACAAATAATTGACCATGCCCCACAACAGGAACAACAGCAACACGACCAACCCGGTGTGCAGGCCTGAAAATCCCTTGCGAAAACGAGAACGCCAAATCATGCGCCGGGCCACGGCATCGGAAGAATGACTCATGAGCGCCACCTCCTCGAATCCAAAACACTCACGGTGGTCACCAGCATGAAAATGGTGCCGGTCACATACAGCACCACGGGACGCGTGTCCACGATGCCGCGGGCGAAATCAAGCATATGCAATACCGGGGAAAAAGGTTTGGAAAAATTTTGCAGGGCGGGAATCGGACTCACTTCCGGGAGGAATCCGAACAAAAAGATGAGCCCGATGATCGCGAAGGTGGTAATGGAGGCCACGATCACGTTTTCCGTCAGGGAACTGCAAAACAGGCCGATGGACAGAAAAAAACCGCCGATCAGCATGATCCCGAGGTAGGCGCCGCTCAGGGCGCCGGTATCCAGGTTTGCCTGGGCGTCGTTCATGTGATTGAGAATCAGAATGTACGCCAAGGTGGGCATCCACATGACCGCATATACGGTCAACAAGCCAAAATATTTGGCCAGGACCACTTCGGCGTCGGTCACCGGTGCGGTCAAAAGGGATTCCAGGGTGCCGGATCGTTTTTCATCGGCAAAACTGCGCATGGTCAGCACGGGAATCACCATGAGAACCGCAAACCAGGCCACCCCGCCGTACAAGCCGCGGAGCACCTCGTAAATGGTGGCGCCGTCGGTGAGACGGTAACTGGCGATGGACCAGAAGCCAACCCCCATGACCGCCAAAAACATGGTGGTGAGGATGTAGGCCACGGGCGAGAAAAAAATCGAAGCCACTTCACGCTTCCAAAGGGTGAGCCAAACTTTCATGGTGCCGCCTCCATTGGCGCGGGTGGGTCTTGAACGGGCGGATCTTGAACGGGAGGATCTTGCACGGGCGGGTCTTGAACGGGAGGATCTTGCACGGGCAACATGGGGCCGTTTCCGCTGGTCATATTGACAAATACTTCTTCCAAACTGCGTTTTTCCCGGTGGAGTTCGCGCAAATCCCACCCCTTTTCACGGATCTGCTGGAACAGGGTTTCCCGGGGATCTTCGCCCCGCGCAAAGGTCAGCTCGGCAATGCTCCACGCGTCGTCGGCAACGACCTTGCAGTCCCGGAGTCCCTCCACCCCGCGGCAAAGTTCCTTGAGCGCTTCCGGGGGACACCGGGCTTCCACGTGAACATTGGAGACCTTGCACCATCGGGCTTCCAACTCGTCGAGTCCGGCCGATTCCACGATTTCCCCCTGTTGCAGGACAATCACCCGGTCGCAGGTGGCCTCCACCTCACTGAGAATATGGGTGGACAGCAAAATGGTGTGGTCCTGGGCCAACTCCTGAATCAAGGTGCGAATATGCACGATTTGATTGGGATCCAACCCAATGGTGGGCTCGTCCAAGATCAATAAATCGGGATCGTGTACCAAGGCGTCGGCAATGCCCACCCGTTGGCGAAACCCCTTGGAAAGCTTGCCAATGCTCCGGCGGCGAACCTCGTCGAGCCCGCATTGTGCCATGACCCGTTCCACCCGGGCTTTCAAATGGCGGCCCGGAATCCCCTTCAATTGCCCCCGGTAGCGCAAATATTCTTTCACGCGCATGTCCATGTACAAGGGGCAGCTCTCGGGCAGATACCCCAATTGCCGCCGAATTTTGAGACTGTCGCGGGTCACGTCCAGTCCGCCGATGTTCACCACCCCGCCGGTGGGGGAGATGTATCCGGCCAATATGCGCATGGTCGTGCTTTTCCCGGCCCCGTTGGGGCCGAGAAAGCCGACGACTTCTCCGGTTTTGACGGAAAAAGAGACGTCGCGGACCGCATGCACGCCGGGATAATGTTTGGTCAAATGTTCTACTTCGATCATAAAAATTCCAAGATCAGGCCGGGTTCAGCAAATCGTTTTTCTGGGGGTTCAACGTGGTAATCACCCGGGCGGCGACTTCCTCGACCGTCTGCCCGGATATGTCAATGATGGGATATTTCCGGGCGCGATATTCTTTCTCGACCCAGGCCACTTCGCTGACGATGCTTCGCAAATCATAGTACGGAAGTTGCTCCAGATCCTGCTCGGAGATTTTGTCGTGGAAGCCTTCGAAACGGCGTCGGCGAATGTCGTGCAAATCCTTGGGCCGCATGGTGAAGGCCACGGTCCGGTCTTTCACCTTGTCCAGAACTTCGGGAAAACCGGTCTCGCGCGAGATGGCGACGTTGGCGACTTTATAGCCCAGCGATCCCAGCCATGTCGAGGTTGGACTTTTGCTGACCCGGCTTAATCCGACGATGACGATTTCCGCCTCGTGGAGGGTTTCCAGGCGGCGATTGTCGTCGTGTTGGGCGGTAAACTCCATGGCCCGGATCCGTTCAAAATAATGGGCGTCCACCGGATGCAGCTTGTCGACGTCATTGGCGGATTTCAGGCCGGTGAATTTTTCCAAAAACCCCACCAGGCCCCCGAGCAGGTCGTAATGGGGAATGTTGCGGGCGTCGCACAATTCCCGGACCAGGGCTTTGTGGTCCGGCGAAAGCACGCCATGAAACACCAAATGTCCCTCGCCCGCCAATTGGCCGATCTGGGCACGGATCTCTTTCTCCCGGTCGGCGAACAAATGGTATTGAATCGAAAAATGCTCCTCGGGAAATTGCGTCAACACGGAATGGAGCATGTGACTGCCCAGGTTGCCGGTGGCATCCGAAACGATATGAAGAATCCATTTGGAGGATGAGGTTCCCATTTGTCGATGTCTCAAGTGTAATAGGGATTGGTGCCGGCGTCATGGTCGGTGGCGTCGTACACATTGCGCACCTGGGGAACGGCTTCGCGAATGGCGCGTTCGATGCCGAATTTCATGGTGGCGCGGCTGCTGGCGCACCCCTGACATCCGCCGCCCATTTCCACGTACACGTCCTGCCCTTCGATTTTGCGCAACTTCACCCAGCCGCCGTGGGACGACAGGGCCGGATTGATGCTTTCTTCAAGCAGTTTGCGGATCATATCCGGCACTTCCGCATCCAGGGGCGCGGTTTTCATTTCATTGCGCCGGCTCTCATCCAGAATCAACGTTTCGGTGGCCAACTGGCTTTTCAACACCGGAATCAGGCGGCCGGCCAGTTTGGGCCATGCCTCCGGGGTGTTTTTGGTGATGGTGAACGTGTCCTGGTGGATCTTGACGTCCGAAACCCCTTCCACGTCAAAAAGGGCCGCAATCAGGGGGCTGCCGGGCGCATCCGCCGGCGAGCGGAATTGAAAGGTCCAATCGTCCTCGAAAACGGATCGGGAGACAATGAACCTGCAAATATTGGGATCGGGGGTGAATTCCCCGCGAATACGCAATTCGGGTGTTTGGGTGGTTGACATGCCCCCACACTACACCCCATGGCGCGAGGATCAATGTCAATCAAACACGGATTTTGGATTTTCGCAAATAACGCCGCAACATGGCGAAAAAAAGATGGGTGTCGTGGAGCGGCCGGATATGACTTCTCTCATTGCCGTAGATCGCGGCCACGGGCACGGAGCCCATGCGTATGCCGATTTCGTCCATTTTCAGAAGAATCTCGGATTCGGCGGCAAAGCCCTTGCTCTCGGATTTCACCATGGAAATGACGTCGGTTTGATACAGACGCATGCCGTTTTGGGTGTCGGCGATGTATTGTCGCATGTGGCGGTTGATCACCCGGCTCATCTGAAAATTGGTGATCCGCCGCAACCAGGGCATGCGTTTGCGGTCCATGGTGCGGTTCCCCACCAGCACCGGGATCCCGGTCCGGTTTTAGACGTCGAAAAACCGCAACACATCGTCGGGATCGTGCTGACCGTCGGCATCCATGGTGACCACGGCATCGTAGCCCTCTTTTTCCGCGTGCGCAAAGCCTGCGGCCAATGAGGCCCCCTTCCCCTGGTTCGCCTCAAAGCGAATCACCGCCGCCCCGGCTTCCCGGGCCGCGGTTTCGGTCTCATCGACCGATCCATCGTCCACCACCAGGACATTGAGCGACATATCCCGGAGTTTTCGCACCAGATCCTTGACGTGAACCGCCTCATTGTAGGCGGGCATGATCACCAGGAAATTCTGAAGAATCAGGGGGTCGATCTGAACGGGCTTGTCCAAGGCCTCGTAAGCTTGGGGTCTAAACCGCTTCATGCACCGCTTTCCCTTCGCGCCGGGCCAACATTTCCGCGTACAGCGTTTCCGCCTTGTAAGAGGACCGGACGAAGGGCCCGGATGCCACGGCATGGAAGCCCATTTCACGGGCGCGGGTTTCATATCGCTCGAATTCTTCGGGCGGCACAAAGCGATGCACGGGTTCGTGCCGGGTGGAGGGCCGCAAATATTGGCCGATGGTCAGCATTTTCACGCCGTTGTCCAGCAAGTCCTCCAAGGTCTCCATGATTTGCGCTTCGGTTTCCCCCAGCCCCACCATGATGCCGGATTTCACTTCCACCCCGGGTTCCCACTCCGAGGCCCGCCGCAAGGCCCACAGCGACCGCCCGTAGTTGGCCTGCGGGCGAATCTGGGCCTGCAAATGGCGCACGGTTTCAATGTTGTGGGAATACACGTGGGGCGCGGCCCGCAACAGCGTGGCCAGGCTTTCTTCCCGACCTTCGAAGTCCGGGGTCAACACCTCCACGGTAATGCCGGGACAGGCCGCTTTCACCGCCGCGATGGTCTCGGCGAAAATCTCCGCCCCGCCATCGAGCTGATCGTCCCGGTTCACGCTGGTGATGACAATGTGCTCCAATCCCATTTCCTTCGCGGAAATCGCCACCCGCCGGGGCTCCAGGGCATCCAAGGCCGGGGGACGTCCGGATTTTACCGAGCAAAACCCGCAACTCCGCGTACAGGTGTCCCCCAAAATCATCATGGTCGCCGTGCCGCTGTTCCAGCACTCATGTCGATTGGGGCACTTGGCTTCTTCGCACACGGTATGCAAATTCAGGTCTTTCACGAGACCGTGAACTTTGGTGAACCCTTTGTCGGTTTGCAGCTTGCGGCGAATCCAGGGGGGGAGACGTTGTGATTCCATGGGCACTTTATAGACGAAGGAGGCCAAGAGTCAATAGTTTCGGACGCATCAATCCTTTCACTCCTGCTGAATTTATGCTTTCCAAATAGACGTTCTCAGCCCCCCTCCCCCCCCTCTCAAAAAACGATCAACCATGGTTGCTTGCCACAAATGGCTTTTCGAACGGGCTCCAGCTCCGATTTAGATGTCCCCCATTCCGAGATGCGGCCGCTCGCCGCCGCCAACCTCTCCCGACAACCATTGGAAAAAGGCCTCATTGGCTTGCGCGGGGGGAAGACGCAAGACGCAGGGGCAGTCATAGGGATGTTCGGCCAGCACCATCGCTTCCAAGTCGTCCGCTTTGCCGGGCAGGGTTTTCAGCAGCAGCACTTGCTCCGAGGCTTCGCACAGCTCACCTTTCCATTCGTACAGACTGAGGCCGGGCGGAAAGAGATTCGCGCACGCCGCCAATTTGGCGGCCAATGCCGATTGGGCCAGTTTTTTGCCGGCGCGGACGTCGGGCACGGGAATATACAACAGTTGTACGTCGTTCATGTGGTGAATTTCGTGGGAAGGGTGACCATGCCGGGGGCATTGTCTTTGTTTTTGACCGCAAACGGATACCAGTCCTCCCGCCGGTGAAATTGGGTGGCGTGGTCGTGCGAATGACAAGAGACGCTGAGGAAATAGTTTCCCGCGCGCAACAGCAGTGGGTCGAGGCTGACCCGCACCACGCCCTCTCCTTCCACAAAGGGAATGTCGTGTTCGGCCAATTGGGTGTTGGTGCCGTAGATGTACATGCCGTTCGCGGTTTTCAAGCTGTATCCGAAAACGGGACGGTCGATGCGCGTCGGAGCGCGGTACCGCATGTCGATATGCAGGGACTCGCCGCCGGTGAATACCGCGGTTTCTTCACCGGATGCATTGACAAGGCGCACATCGGTGAATTCCATCTCCCGGGTGCCGAATTCCTGGGCGAAAATCCCCCCACCCTCTCCTGAATGGTTGCGAATCATGTTGAGAATCACCCCGCCGGGCTCCCCGCGGTCGACCAGTTTTCCGTGGTCAATGAGAAAGGCTTCGTCGCAAAATTCCTCGACGGTTTGCAAGGCATGGGAGACGAACATCAGGGTTTTGCCGCGCTTTTGGAACTGCCGGATGCGGTCCAGGCATTTCAACTGAAAGGAAATGTCGCCCACCGCCAGCACCTCGTCCACCAAAAGGATGTCGGGGTCCACTTCGGTGGCCACGGCAAACCCCAGGCGGACATACATGCCGCTGGAATAATTTTTCACGGGTTGGTCAATAAAGGCGTGCAAACCGCTGAAATCGAGGATGGCGTCGAAACGTTTGCGGATGTCCTCCCGGGGAATGCCCAGCAGGGCCGCGTTGAGAAAGACGTTTTCGCGTCCGGTGAGATCGGGATGAAACCCCGCGCCCAGTTCCAGAAGGGAGGAAATCCGGCCATGGGCGCGAATCCGACCTTCGGTGGGCGTGATCGTGCCCGCGGCCAAGCCGAGGGTGCTGCTTTTTCCGGCGCCATTGGGGCCGATTACCCCCACCGTACAGCCTTTGGGGATCTGGAAACTCGCGTTGCGAATGGCCCAAAATTTTTCCGCTTTGCGGCGGGTGATCCCGTTGCGGATGGAACCGAACAGCGTCGGCGGACCCAGACCGCGCATGGCATAGCATTTCCCCAGGTTTTCGGCTTCAATGGCGATGGACATCAGACGTAATCCGCGAAGTTGCGCTGGAGGCGGCGGAAAAGCAGGCCGCACAGCGGGGTGAAGAGGAGGGGCCAGGCGAGGCCGATCCACACGAAAGGCGTGTCCGGCCAAACCGTGCCGGGCAGAAAGGCCCAACGATAGGCGGTGAACAATCCCGCCAGGGGATTGAGCAGATACACATTCATGACCCAAGGATGCATTTCGCCGGCGAGCGCATCCACGAAACCGAGGTCGTACATGCCCGGACTCAGGAAAAACAAGGCGCTCAGTCCCACCCCCACCAAGTGCTGGGTGTCCCGAAAATACACGTTGAGCGCCCCCATCAGGGTGGCCAAACCGAAATTGAACCAGGCGTGGGCGAGAAACACCAGCGGCAGGATGGCCAAGTGCGGTCCCAACATTTCGCCGCCCCGCCAAAGCAACACCCCCACCAAGACGAATTGGACCACCAAACTGATGAGATAATCGATCCCCGCCGCCACCGTCACCGCCATGGGGAGAATCACCCGGGGAAAGGCCACTTTTTTCACCAGATTGCCGTTTCCGGAAATACAATAAAGCCCTTGTTGGGTGGAATTGGCCGTAAATTGCCAGGCGAAGACCCCGACGATGATGGACGAGGTGTTGGCGGCGCGCCCGGAAAGCAGGCGGAAGAAAAACGCGTAAATCACGGCCATGAACAAGGGGGTGAGCAGGCTCCACAACAAACCCAGGGCCGAGCCCTTGTAGCGGGATTTCATCTCCCGGCCCACCAAGGCGCGAATCAGTTCTCTTCTGGCGAATACTCCCTTCATGCCCCGGCTCATTCAGGCGTTTCCACGGGTTTGTCAAGAGCGACCATGCGCATGAACCCTTCCAGGCCTTCCATGCCGGCGCGCAAATCCACCTCCACCAAACGCCAGGGCGGATTTTGGGTGCCGGCGCGTTCCACCAATCGGCGAACGTCTTCCCATCCCCAGGCGTCAAAACGCACCACTTGCTCCCGCCGACGGATTCCGAGCGCGAGGTCGTCGCGGGTTTCCTCGTCCAGGGTCCAGTCCGAACCCGGGGGATAGGCCCGCAACACCTCGTCCAAGTCCGGGGCGGGACGGTTCAGGGTTCGGGTCATCTCCGCCCGTTCCGCCTCGGCGTCCCGCACTTTCTCCGTCACTGCCGTTTTCCGGCTTTGGGCCCGCGCCCACAAGGCCCGTTCGGCGCGAAATTTTTGCCACCCCAGCCCCAGGCCCAGGATCACGAGGGACAAATAGAGGAGCCCCCACGTCGCGGGACGAACTTGTCGGAACGCGTTCATGGGGCCTTCTCCCCTTCGAAAACCCAGACGCCGTCCCCGCTTTGCTTTGGTTCCACCTGCCAACCGCTCTCCCGCAGACGGCGTCCCAGGCGCAGGGCTTCCGTGTCCAGCGCCTGCACTTCAAGATGGAGGCTGTGGCGATGCAGGCGGAGTTCCCGCACCGAAGTCCCCGTAAATTGCGCCGCCAGCAAGACATCCGCGAGACGGGCGGGAATTTCCCGTTCGCGGAGTCCGGACAAGGCGCCGGAAACCTGACCCCATTGCTGTTCCAAATATCGATCCAACAAAAGCGCTTCCTCTCCCGGTGCCGGACTCGGATATCCGGTGAAATCCTCGAAAATTTCGGCGATGTCCCTTTGCTGCTGATTTCTTTCCGCCTCAAACCAAAACCCGATGGCCGGACGCAATGACAAGGCGACCAGCAAAACACAGGCCGCCGCCAACATCCCCCCCTTGGATTTGCGCCCCATTTGTTTGGCCAGACGCGGGTGGGCCAACTCCCCGGCACGTAAATTCACCCCCGGATGTCCCGCCACCACCCCGGCGTCCGCCAACGCGGACTCCAGATGGCAAGACCGGTCTTTTTCCTCCGATTGACCCTGGGGACCGCATCCGGAAAAGGCGGGAAGTGAATCGGCGTCATCCGCATGCGCGGCCAGAAAGCGCTTGAAGGCCCGCCCCTCGGGATTGGCATCCTTGGCACTGCCGGAAGCCGTGGGCCCGTAAGGATCCCAAGTCGCGAAAATGGCCCGGTTGTCCCCGAACCAAGCACTGACCGCCCCCGCGTTCGGGGGCAAAACCAGCACCTCCGGCACCAAAAATTCCGGATCCAGATGCAACGCGTTCCAGGCATGCAGTTCCAATGCCAGATCCGCGTCCCGGGCGGCCAGGGCCAAACACCGCATTCCCTCTCCCTCCACGCGACTGAAAAGAAACGCCGCCCGGCAGTTTTCCAAGGGAAAGGGAATGGCCGCATCCAACACCGAAGGCCAAATTTCCGCTGATTTCCGTCGATCTTTGAAGGGAGACGCCACTTCGCGGATCAAGACCCTGGACGGATCCAACCCGGCCACCAAACGCGCCCCGCGCTTCACATCCTGCCGCAGTTTGGCGCATACCTCGTGCTCCATATTCCATTCCGCGATTGAAATCCGCCAGTACGAATATTTGCCCCGCCCCCCGCGGCGACAAAGGCGCAATTGATCTCCATCCCGCACCACGCCCCAGGAAATTTGGACCGGTGCCCAGCGGGCCGGCTGCAACCAATCCGAGCCTACCACCGGCATGAGCGCACCTCCACCAGGCCCTGCTCCCCCCGGACCAATACGGCCCGCAGGGTGTTCACGGTCAAATCATATTCGGCTTCCACCCGCACTTCCACGAAACGGGTGCGGACATCCAACAATGGACGCAGGGCATTTTGCAGGTCCACCGGCAAAGGGTCCAAGACCGTGTGCAGGCTTCGGATCGGGTCATGCTCCCGCATGCGCTCCACGGTGTCCACCCAGGCCGCAAAGGCGTCGCCGACCAGGGCCCGCAATACCGCCGGAGAGGCGCTGTTGAGGTTCATCGGGGTGATGGACGCGGGCGGGGTGGGCAAAGTGGCCAAGTGCTGGAAGGGATCTCCCGCCTCCGTGGCCCGTAGCCACTCGGCGCTTTCGGGATACCGGGCCAACCATTCGCCCGGGGTGCGCAACGGTTGACCCTCCTCTCGAAAATGGGACAGGGTTTGCGCATCCGCGCGCAGGCCATGGACCGCCAGCAAGTCACGAAAAATGTCCCCGGCGCCCCTGATCCCGAAAAATTCCTCGGGCAACGTCAGCCAATTGAGGTTGAAGCGCCCCTGGAGATCCTCGAAGGATACGCGGACTTTGACCCCGTCCTCGGTTTCAAAGGAAAACGATTCCGCCCAGGGCTCGGCGGGGTGGGAGACGTCGGGATCCTCGTCCGCCGCCCAGGCCCGCATTCCCTCCGACAAGCCCAGCAGTAACCCGCCGCGCACTTCCACCTTCGCGCGTTCCATGCGGAGTTCGATGGTTTTGCCCGCCTGATGATGCTGGAATGCGCTCACCAACCCTGCCGTGACCACCAGAATCACCAGCACCAGCAAAAATGCCGCCCCGCAACGGGAGGCGTGCTTTGGAGGGATACAGGATGAATGGGCGGAAAAACGCATGCCATCCCCTCTATCCAATCCCTGAAATTAGACAAGAAGGATTTGAGGGAGATCCCCGGCCATGTTCACATCTCGGCATTGGTCAAAGGGCGAGCTCACCGTTGTCGAAGCTGTCCCCGGTTTTGATAGATGTCACCAATTCCGAGATGCGCCCGGATGAAGGTTCCACGCAAAAAAAGCTTTTCCAAGAGGGATCCGCCAGTACACTGTGGATATGAAAGCATTGATCCCATTCCTCAGACTCCCGACCCTTTTCCTGCTCATCCTGTCCGCACGTCCCGTTTTCGGGGAGCAGACGGAGGCTTTTCAGGTGGCCCTCGTTGAAATGGCCCGCCCCCTGAACGAAGAAACCAAGGCCGAACTCATTGCCGACTTGGCCAAAGCCCGCATCGTCCTGCTGGGCGAAGCCAGTCATGGCACCTCCGAGTTTTACAGCCGTCGCGCCGAAATCAGCAAACGCCTGATTGAAGAACATGGCTTTCGCTTCATTGCCGTCGAGGGCGACTGGAATGCCATTCACCGGCTTCATCGCTACGCCACCGGACAAAGCGACCCGGAAGGCGGGGTCCGCGAAATCATGCGCGGTTTCGAACGCTGGCCCCAATGGATGTGGGCCAACGAGGAAACCGCCGAACTCGTGGAATGGCTCCGTGCCCACAATGCCGACCTCCCGCCCGAAAAACACGTTGGCATCCACGGCATGGATGTTTACGGCATGGAGGACGCCCTGCGGGAACTCCCCCGCGCGGTCGGGGAAATCGACCCCGAACTCGGCGAATGGATCGCCGAACGCTATCGTTGTTTCGAGCGCTATTTGGCGGACATGGGCGCGTACGCCCGCGCCAGCCGTACCGGGCCCCTCTCTCCCTGCGGAGGAGAAGTCTCCGCAGTGCTGAACCGACTCCGGGAACGTGGCGATGACTTCCAAGGGTTTGCAGGATTTCACATCCAACAAATGGCCCGGGTCGTGGACAACGCCGAAAAACATTACCGCACCATGGGCTGGGGCGGCTCCACCTCCTGGAACCACCGCGCCACCCATTTCTTCGAAACCGTCCGCAACCTGCGCGAATTTTACGGAGAAGACGCCAAAGGCATCGCCTGGGCCCACAACACACACATCGGTGACGCCCGGGCCACTGACATGGCCCGCACCCGGCAACACAACATCGGACAGCTCGCCCGCGAGCACTGGGGCGAGGACCAAGTCGCCGCCCTCGGGTTCGGCACCCATCGCGGCACCCTTCTTGCCGGACGCCAATGGGGCGGACAACGCGAACTCATGGAAAAACCCGCCGGACGCCCCGGCAGCCTCGAAGACCTCATGCACCAAGTCGGTCCCGGCGATTGGGTCTATTCGCTCCGCGACGCGCCCGACATCCTCGAAATCCCCATCGGACACCGCGCCGCCGGCGTCATTTACCATCCCGAACGGGAACACCTCGGCAACTACGTCACGACCGTCCTGCCCCGTCGTTACGATTTTTTCCTCTTTCTGGAAGAAACCAAGGCCCTCACCCCCGTGGACCCAGAGAACGGCCTTTGAGGGGAAGTCGTCCCACGGATAGCCTTGCCGGACCACGGATAGAAGCAAGAAGATGAAAAAAGGGATGGTTCGTGATCTCTTTTGGTTGCGGATGAAATCAGCGTTTGGCTTTCCCAACACACTTTCGCCCCCCCCTTCGCTCCAGACCCGATCACACGCGGTTTTTCGATGGCATTCCACTCAAAAACGGGTATGTCAGGGGGATGAGCACACACAAACGCGAAAATCTCTGGATCAATCTGGCCCTCAATGTCATCCTGCCCTCCATTCTCCTCACCAAGGGGGACGAATGGCTTGGACTTCCCTCCGCCGTGGTGCTCATCATCGCCATCGCTTTCCCGGTCAGCTATGGAATTTACGACTATTTTACCCGCGACAAAGTCAATCTCTTTTCCGTCATCGGATTTGTCAGCGTGCTCATCACCGGCGTCATCGGCCTCCTGCACATCCCTTCCCGCTGGATCGCCGTCAAAGAGGCGGCCGTCCCCCTGCTCTTCGGTTTGGTGATTCTCGCCACCGCGAAATCCAAAAAACCCTTCATTCACCGCGTCCTCTACTCGCCGGAAATGTTTGATGTGGACTTGATTGAAGCCTCGCTGGACGAAAAAGGCACCCGCAAGCAATTCAATCAGGTAATGCTGGTCTGCACCTACTGGCTGGTGGCATCGTTCCTTGTCAGCGCCGTGCTCAATTTCGTGCTCGCCAGTTGGATCGTGACCGCCGAATCCTCGGTGGACCCGGAAGCGTTCAACCAACAAATCGGACGCATGACCGCCCTGAGCTGGCCCGTCATCGTCCTCCCCAGCATGATCATCATGATGGTCGCCCTCTTCAAACTCGTCAAGGGCATCGAATCCTGCACCGGCCATGTCCTGGATGACGTCCTCCATCCCGACATGCGCGCGAAAATGGAACAAAAGGAAGCCGCCCAAGCCAAGACGAAGAACGAATAAATTGCTGTTGCAATGTTTGCAATGTTTCATCCGTGGTTTTTTTCGGCAGGTTATCGGCAAGGGATTGCCGATCTACATCCGAGGTTCCATCTTCACCAATACCCATCCCCAACCCAAACCTCAGTATTCCGATTCAGGGATTAATCGTATATCTCCATGGTTTCACACAAAAGTCGATGCAGACTGGACGCCGCGAAAGGTTTGGGCAGGAGCAGGGCTTCGGACGCCAGGGAAGGATCCGGCTCCCGCGTGGGCGACATCCAAACCACGGGATTCGGCAAGCGGTTGGCGGCATTCAGACGGGACGCGCCCCCGCCGGGCAGGCGGGTGTCCACCACCGCGGCCGCAAATGCGGCGCCATCCAGACAGTCCAAACATGCGCGCACATCCGCCGCCGCCGTGACCTGATAGCCAAAGGCGGTCAGCCGCTTCGCGAGATGCGCGCGCAGCACCGGATTGCCTTCCGCCAACAAAAGCGCAATCCCATGCGCCGGCTCGGGAAGGGGCGCGGGGTCCATGACTTCCGGCGTGGTTTGCGGAAGCGTCAAGCGGAGTCCGGGAGCGTGTTCGCAAATGCCGCCGCCATAGGCGCCGACAAGATCGTGGACCGAAGGCGCGACCGCGGACAAGGTCCATGGAGCGGAAGCGGCCTCGAAATCCAGGTCGATCCGATCGTCAGCGGCGGAAATCGCCAGGTGAATCCATGCCGGCGGGGTATCGCCCGGATAATCCGCGAGCAAGGAGAGCACCATGTGCTCCAAGGCACCCTCGTCCGCCTCCGCGAAAACGGGTGTCTCCGGCAAGGCGAAATCCAATGCGCAGGCATCGCCGAACAATCGTCGGGCCAGATCGTGGAACCGTTCCAAGGTTTCCCCCACGTTCACCGGATGGGGGGGGTAGGCGTCCCGGCGGGTAAAGGTCTGGATCAGGCCGACGAGACGGGTGGCCTCTTCGGCGGCGTGCCGCATGTCCGCGAGGCACTCGGCATCCGCGCGATCCCCCTCCATTTCCAACAACATCAGATTGCCCAGCAGCGTGGTCAGCCGATTGTTGAGATCATGGGCCACCCCCGAATGGAAACGGGCGATGGCCTCGGAGCGTTTTTCCGGGGAAGTCGCGGAAGGAACGTCGGGATCGGAAGGCGCCATGACGGACTGCGGGTGCCCGGATCAATCCAAATGATTCAGAACCGCTTCATACTCGGGTTCGTGGGACATTTCCGGGACTTGCTCGGTGTACAAGATTTTTCCCGAGGCGTCGATCAGGACCACGGCCCGACTCAACAGCCCGTTCAGGGGGCCGTCGAGAATCGTCAACCCGTACCCTTCGCCAAAGGCGGGGGAACGGAACGCGGACAGGTTGATCACGTCGGAGAGGCCCTCGGCATTGCAAAAGCGAGCCTGCGCGAACGGAAGGTCCATGGAGATGTTCAACACCACCACATCCTTCACCCGGGTGGCGATTTCATTGAAACGGCGGGCGGAATTTTGACAAGTCCCGGTATCGAAACTGAGGGCGACATTCAGCACCACGGTTTTTCCCGCGAAATCAGCGAGGGAGACATCCTCCAAATCCGCGCCGCAAAGCACGAATCCGGGTGCCTGGTCCCCCACTTTCGGCAGGTCCGCGAGGGTTTGTACGGGAGAATCTTTAAATGTGACGTTGGCCATGTTCGTTGTCCTTTGGAGGTGTTGTTAGTAGGGAGAATTTGAAATATGACTGTTTTTTGATGGAATTCAACCCAATGTCTGTTAAAAATAAATAATGGGAATTTTCGATTGGTGTTGATTCCCGTGAAAAAATGGTGTTTTTTATGAATGAGGCGAACATTCACCGAGCCCTTAAGGACATTTGACCATGACGACCCACAAACTTTCCATCCACTTCCTGAGCCTTCTCATCTGCCTGGGGGCAGTCGCCCACGCGCAACGCGCCCCGCGGGTGGTGGATTATTCGGTCTTGTTGATTCCCTCCCGACATGGCGCCGTACAAATCGGCATGGACATGGAGGCCCGTGAGAATATCCTCCTCATGAGCTATGACCCCGCCGCTCCGGTGGACGATTTGTTCATTCACGCCTGGGACGGGGCAAAATGGCGGCACGTGCCCGCCGACAGTTTCGCCACGGGCGGATTTGTGCAGACCAAGCCCCTCCGGGTCATCGTGGTGGGTCCCCCCACCCCGATGGTGGAGCGGCTGGTGGAACAATCCTCCACTTGGGTCCGGCGGGAAGTGCTGAACCTGGAATCCGAGGATGCCGCCGAATTCATCAATGCCATGGGCCTGATTTTCCGCTTCAAGCCACGGGACTGGAAATGGTTCTCGGCCCGCTATAGCTTGGAACTCGAGGATTTGAACCGAGACACCGAACACATCAGTTGGTACGACATGTACCGGGCCAGTGACCTGCCGCCGCCCACCAGCCCCTTCGGACGCCGGCGGGAGACCGAGCCGGAAACCGGCCTCCGTCCCATCATTCGCGTGGAAGACGTTCCCGAAAGATCACAACCCCGTCAACCCGTTGAATCCGATGAAGACGGGGAAGGGTTCAGCTTTGAGCTGGATTAATCCCAAACGACACAATTGCTTGCACGCCGTGCGAAGCTTTGCGGCCCTTGCCGCCCTCGCGACGGCCCTTGGCATGGGCTTGGGCATGGGCACGGGATGCGTGCGCGTGGAAGAACCCCGGGAAAGCTGGCAAAGAACGCCCATGGTCATTACCCGGGATCAACGGGGCGTTACCCTGCACTTGAGCACCGTGAAAGACCAGCGCTACAACATCCTCTATCAGGACCCTGCCCCCGGCGGCGGCAGAACCGACTGGAAAATCCTCCCCAACGCCAAGGAAATCCGGGGCACCGGGGACGTCGTGGAAATTTTTGACGATGATCCACGGGCCGGCCGCCGCAATTACCGCCAGCAAACCCTGCTGGCCATGCCCGCCAACAAGGTCCCCTCCCTGTTGAGATAGGCCCCCCCCAACACAGGAAATTCTCTCCCTCTTTCCCTCTATGAGGAAATCGCCCGACGATACCAAACGCCCAGGGCAATGAACACCAACATGCCGCTCACCAGCCAGAACGCCAGGAGCGTGAGCGGGCGGGAGATGCCCGCCAGCGCTTCCATTTCCGCGGCGCTGCGATAATTGGCAAATTCCAGAGGCAGACTGCGCGCCAGTAAAGTCGCGTCCCGGCTGTGGGTCACGGGCACGAAATCGTTCTCCCGCTCGGCAAAGCCATGCACCACGCGGAAAGGCCCTTTCGATTGCGGCTCAAACCAGAGGAAAAGTCCGGCTTCGGTTTCCACCAGCGTGCAGGGCCAGCGCATGTTGTTCCGCTCGGTGAGCAACAGGGTTTGTCCGGCCAATTCGGACGGAAGGGCAACGTGATACGCGGGGACGCCGTCATCCACTTCCGGCAGGATATAGTACCCTTCCGCGGTTTCATAAGGGTCGGGAAACACGGAAAGCGCCCGCGCGGCACAAAAAAAGAGCCCCCAAAAAAGTTCCGAGCGTCGGAAGCGGAAAAAAATCCGCTTCCGACGCTCGGAAAAGGCTTGGGAATTCATCCGATCCGTTCCGATCCCTGACGACTATCGTTCCGTCATGGGAACGAAATCGCGGGCGGTCACCCCCGTGTAAATCTGACGGGGACGGCTGATGCGCCGGCTTTCGTCGGCACGGAATTCGAGCAGGTGGGCCAACCAGCCCGCCATGCGGCCCATGGCAAAGAGGACGGTGAACATTTCCTTGGGAATCCCCATGGCCTTGTAGGCGGTCCCGGTGTAGAAATCGACGTTGGGATACAGGTTCCGGGACACGAAATAGTCGTCTTCAATCGCGATTTTTTCGAGCTTCATGGCAATGTCAACCAAAGGTTCCTCGACCCCGAGATCCTCCAGAAGCTCGTCCACCACTTTTTTGGCGATGTGCGCGCGGGGGTCGTAGGTTTTATACACCCGGTGGCCGAAACCCATGAGGCGGAATTCATCGTTTTTGTCTTTGGCCCGCTTGATCACCGCCTCCAAATCCCCGCCCTGCATGTTGATGTATTCGAGCATGTTGATCACGGCTTCGTTGGCCCCGCCGTGCAAGGGCCCCCAAAGGGCGCCGATGCCCCCGCCCACGGCGGCGTAGACGTTGGCGTTGGAGCTGCTGATGACGCGAACGGTGGAGGTGGAGCAGTTCTGCTCGTGGTCGGCGTGAATGATGAGCAGTTTTTCCAAGGCCTTGGCCATGATTTTGCGGCGTTCCGGGCTGACACTGCGGCCAAACATGGAATAGAGGAAGTTTTCGGCATATCCGAGATTGTTGTCCGGTGGGATGTATTTCATGCCCCGTTTGCGGCGATAATTATGGGCCGCAATCAGGGGGGTTTTGGTCAGCAGGCGGACCACGTCCAAGTCCAGTTCGTAAAATTTATCGACGCCCAAATCGGAATAAAACCCCGTGAGGGACAGGACCACGCTGGCGAGCACGGCCATGGGATGGGACTGGGTGGGATAGTGGTTGAGCAATTCCTGCAAGCTCGGACCAAGGAAATTGTTCTCATGGATTTTGCCCAGGAACTGCCGGTACTGATAGGGCGTGGGCAATTCGCCAAGCATCAGCAAATAGGCCACCTCCAAGTAGTTGCAGTTGTCGGCCAAATCCTGGAGTTTGTATCCGCGATGCCGAATGAGCCCCTTTTCCCCGTCGAGAAAGGTGATGGCACTGGTACAGCTGCCGGTGTTGCCAAAGCCGGGATCCAAACAAATGGCGCCGGTTTGGTTGCGAAAGTCCCGCATGTCCAGGCCGACTTCCCCTTCGGAGCCGACGAGGAGATCCGTGGTGTATGTTTTCCCTTGAAATTCAACGGTTGCGACGTCTTTTTTGGTTTCCAAATTCATAATTCCTCGTGTCTGATCGTGTAAAAGTTTGAGTCCTTTTAAGTCATTCGTCTGCATTTCGCAAGCCCGGGACGACAAAAACGATGCGGTTTCCGCTTTGCAACCCATCCACAAATGGTTAGAGAGCCGTTTTCAACTCCAAAATTGAGGTCAAATTTTATGAAAATACTTGTATTGCCCGGGGACGGCATTGGTCCCGAAGTCTGTCACGAAGCCGTGCATACCCTCAAGGCGTTGGCCCAGGCCCGCGGTTTGAGCATCGAATTCCAGGAGGATCTCGCGGGAGGCGCGGCCATCGACGCCTACAACGACCCCATGCCCGACGAGGTGATCGAAAAAGCCAAGGCCGCCGACGGGATCCTGCTCGGTGCGGTGGGCGGCCACAAATGGGATCACCTTGCCGGCGCCATGCGTCCGGAATCCGGTCTGCTGAAAATTCGCAAGGAACTGGGCGTGTTTGCGAACCTGCGTCCGGTGGCGGTTTCCGCCGCCCTCGCCGACGCCTCGCCCCTGCGCCCGGAAGCCATCGCGGGCACGGACATGCTGGTGGTGCGGGAATTGACGGGCGGCATTTACTTCGGCGAACCGCGCGGACGCTCCGGCGAACCCGGCAACGAAGAGGCTTTCAGCACCATGCGCTATAGCACGGGGGAAATCGAACGGGTGGCCCGGGTGGCCTTTGAATGGGCGCGCCGCCGCGGCGGACGGGTTTGCTCGGTGGACAAGGCGAACGTGCTCGTGGTGTCCCAACTCTGGCGCGACGTGGTCACCCAATTGCAGGCTCGGGAATATTCCGACGTGGAGTTGTCCCATATGTACGTGGACAACGCGGCCATGCAGTTGGTGGTGCGCCCTTCCCAGTTCGACGTGATCCTCACCGGCAATTTGTTCGGGGACATTCTCTCCGACGCCGCCGCCACCCTGGGCGGTTCCCTGGGACTGTTGCCTTCCGCGAGCGTGGGGGGCAAGGTGGGTCTTTTCGAACCCGTGCACGGCAGCGCCCCCGATATTGCCGGCCAAGGGATCGCCAATCCGGTGGCCATGCTCCTGAGCGCCGCGATGATGATGGACGAATTGGACAAGCCGATCATCGCCACCGCCATCCGCGCCGGCGTCGAAACCGCCCTCAACGAAGGCCTGCGTACCGCGGACCTTCACCGCGAAGGCACAACCACCAAGGTCGGAACCGCCGAAATGGCCGCCCGCATTCGCGCCGCCGCCCTGGACTCGCTCAATTGAGTCACATGAAACCCTTCTCCCCGCGCCCGATGATGGTGGTCATGCACTGCGGGATCTTTTTTCTCGTGTACGTGGTGTTTCTCAACAGCATCGGACGCAGGGACGTGGAAGAGGCCTTTGACAAGATCTCCCCCACCTATATTCGGGACATGCTGATTTTGCTGAGCATCTGTTTCGTGGGCTACATCGGCCTGTGGAACCTGCGGCGCTGGGGGGTGGTGCTGCTCTTGCTCATGAGCATCCCCCTCATCGCCTTCGGCATCCAGGTCAAAAGCCTGGGCTTGCCCAATTTTTTACCCCTGATCGCGGGGCTGACCAGCCTCCCGCTGTGGCCCTCGCTGAAAAAGCCGTGAATTTTTCGGAGTTTGCCCTTTGACATTCCCAAAATTCGCCTGTATATCCCCCCGCATTCAACACCAAGGTGGGCCGGTAGCTCAGTTGGTAGAGCAGAGGCCTTTTAAGCCTTTTGTCGTGGGTTCGAGTCCCACCCGGCTCACCACCTTGTTTTTTTATGAAACCCCGCCCATGGTATAGAGTCTGGCCCGAGTACGCGGCCCTGGTATTCGGGATTGGCTGGGTTCCCTTTCTTTCCCGGGGCGCGGTATTGCGTCTTTCCCGCTTCATGGGCAACATGGGCTTTCGTTTTTCCAAACGCCTCCGCAAGGATTCCCAGGAAAATTTGGATCTGGTGTTCGGCGACCAGTTGAGCCCCGCGGAAAAAGATCTGCTTCTCCGTCGTTGTTACCAGCATTTCGCCCTCCTCGTCCTCGATATCATTTGGTTTACCCGGCATCCGCATGCCCGCATGGAAAAGTGGATTCGGTGGGATGAGTCCACCGGGATTCTGTTTGAATCGGAGGCGCAAATTTTGCTGACCGCCCACTACGGCAATTGGGAAACCGTCGGCCAGGCCTACGCCGCCTTGGGACAACCCATCATGAGTGTGGCCGCGCCGCTGAAAAATGCCAAGGTGGATGAGGTCTTCATTCGTCTGCGGCAAAAAACCGGGCAAGTCATCATTCCCCAACAGGGCGCGGCCCGCAAATTGATGCAGGGATTGCGCAAGCGGAAAAAACTCGCGGTGCTGCTGGATCAGAATACCCGACCCCGGGACGGCGGTGTTTTCGTGGAATTTTTCGGAAAACAGGTGCCGGTGAGTTCCGCGCCGGCCGCGCTCGCGGTCAAAACCAACGCCCCGGTCATCACCGTGCTCTGCGTGCCCGATGATCAGGGCGTGTACACGGTGACCGTCCACGACACCCTGCGCGCGGATCCCCGGGCCGAAAATCCGGTGGAGGAACTCACCGGACGCATGACCCGGAGCATGGAGAAGGTGATACGCGAAACTCCCGAATACTGGTGCTGGATGTACCGACGCTGGCGCTTGGTTCCCAACCATGAATCTCTCGAAAATTACCCAAGTTACGCACGGCACATTCACGAAGGGGATCTTGGCCGCAAGCCCCCGAAAAGTGAAGCTTGACCCCGGAACCAAAAAAGAAGAGAGAGGATCGTATGAAATATTATTTCAAATCCAAATGGGGAGGCGTCACCCCGGAAATCCGTATCACGGACGAAAAGGATGCCTTGCTGTACACCTTGAAACCCAAACGTTTGATTGCTCTGCGCAACGCCTTTCTCTTCAAGGACGCGGAAGATCAAATCAAGCTCACTTTCCGCCAACGCACCACCCTCTTCCTGCCGAGGTATCACCTGTATGAAGGGGAGGAGGATGTGGCGGAAGTCGGTGCCTTCGAACCTTCCAAATACTTCCTCGATCTCAAAAACATGCCTCGCATGGAATTCCACATGACCGGATTGCGGAGCAAAGAATGGCAAATCCGCGAAAACGAGGGCATCGTGGCAAAAATCACCCCGGAAATGAAAAAATGGAGATGGGGCGTCGAAATCATCCCCACGAGGGATTCCATGCACCTCTTGGCCTGCCTGGCCTTGCTCTACAACGAAATCATGCAGCAGGGCTGACTTACAAAAAACCGCGCCCTCTTGCGAGGGCGCGGCCAGGAGAATGCCCGAAGCCGACTTAGACGGTGTACGGGAGAGGAGGAAGGAAGAATGCCTAAGCTCAACTCCGGGCAAATGAACATGAAACGAACAGTAGGATAGACCGGACGCCAGGGGGTTTGTTCATTTTTTCTGAAAAAAAATTCAAAATCGCTTCTGCCTTGCGATTTCGCCTTTTTTTCGACAGGGGGTTTCTCATGGAAATGAAAGCCGCAAACAGAAGAATCGTTCTCCTTGATGCATACACCACCAATCCCGGGGACTTGTCATGGGCCCCTCTGGATGCGTGCGGGGACGTGACCGTTTTCGAGCGCACCCCGCCGGAGGAGATTGTCGCCCGGGCCAAGGACGCGGAGATTGTCCTCACCAACAAAGCGCGACTGACCGCTGAAATCATCGACCAATTGCCGAAATTGCAGTTGGTCTGTTTGATGTCCACGGGTACAAACGCGGTGGACCTGCGGGCGTGCGATGCCAGGGGGATTCCGGTCTGCAATGTGCCCGAATACAGCACGGCATCGGTTTCGGAACTTGTGGCCGCCTATTTGCTGCATTGGAGCCGCAACGTCGACATCCATTTCCGCTCCGTGCGCGAGGGGGAATGGTCGCGCAGCCTGGATTTTTGCTACACGCACACCCCGCAACGGGAACTCAACGGACGGGTCATGGGCATTGTGGGTTTCGGCGCCATCGGACAGGCGGTGGCGGCCATGGCACAGGGCCTGGGCATGCGGGTCCGCGTTTACACCCCCAATCCAGAAAACAAACCCCAATTGGGGCAGGCGCACGTGGACATGGACAAACTGGTGGAAACCGCGGATGTTTTGTCCCTGCATTGCCCGTTGACGGATGAGACCCGGCAGTTGGTGGATGAAGCGTTCCTGGCCCGCATGAAACCCGGCGCGGTGCTGATCAATACCGGACGAGGCGATCTTTTGGATGAACGCGCCGTGGCCGCGGCCTTGCATGCGGGGCAATTGGAATGCGCCTATCTGGATGTGTTGACCTCCGAACCCCCGCCTGCCGAACATCCGCTGCTCTCGGCCCCGAATTGCCACATCACTCCGCACCTCGGCTGGGCCACCCTGGAGGCACGTCAACGGTTGGTGGACGAACTGGTGGCAAATGTGGGCGCCTTTTTATCGGACGCCCCCCGCAACGTGGTCAACCAAGCATGAGCGCATTGCCCAAAACGCGGGCCGTGATTGAATCCGGCATCGAGGAGGGTCTGCATTTCGGAGTTCAGCTTGCCGTGTCCCGTCACGGGGAACGAATTGCGGAGGAGGCGCTGGGCCTCAACACGCCGTTTGACCCCTTGGAAACCGACCACCTGATGCTCTGGCTCTCGGCCTGCAAGCCGGTGGCGGCCGTGGCCGCGGGCATTCTGCTGGACCGGGGTTCCCTGGAATTGGACCGGCCTGTCGCCGAATGGATTCCGGCATTCGGCAGCAAACGGAAAGAATCCATTACGCCCCGGCATTTGCTCACCCATACCGCCGGAATTCGCGGCGGCACCCTGGGGTGGACGCCGCGCCCCTGGGAGGAGGCCATCGGCATGTTGTGCGCCACCAAACCCGAACCCCATTGGGTCCCGGGTGAACAGGCCGGATACCACGTGGACAGCGCCTGGTATATGCTCGCGGAACTGATCCGGGTCATTGACGGACGGCATTACCGGGAATTCGTCCGCGAGGAGGTATTTCTCCCCATGAACATGCCCAAGTGCTGGATCGGCATTCCCGAAGTAACCTACGAACAAATTTCCGATGAGGTGGCGTGGATGTACGATACCTCCGGCGAGGTTCCCGAAATTCAGGAGGATCTTTGCCAGGCTTCTTCGGTCATCGCCTGTCGCCCGGGGGGGAACGGACGTGGACCGGCCGGGGAATTTCTGGCCTTTTACGAGGAAATGATGCGCATGACCCATGGACAAGACGGCGTGTTGCGCGCCGAGACCGCGCGTCTGTTGGTGAAACCCCACCGGGTGGGCATGATGGACCGCACTTTCCGGGAGACCATGGACTGGGGCCTCGGTTTCATGTTGCAATCCGATCATTACAATCCCGGCCAGGTCCCCTACCAGTTCGGCAGCCATGCCTCTCGGAACGCTTTCGGGCACTGCGGCAATCAAAGCACCGCCGCCTTTTGCGACCCCGATCACGGGCTTTGCGCGGTGGTCCTTTGCAACGGCATGCCCGGAGAAGAACGGCACCAACCCCGCATGCGTCAAATTCTCGACGCCCTTTACACCGACCTCGAATTGATCTGACGGCCACCGATATGTCCGGCAACTCCACCCGACCCAAACTTGCAATACTTTTCCGATACGGCGCCGGCGAACACGTGCATTTCCTGCCCGCCCTCCCGGATTTGGCCGAAACCCTCGGCGAGCAGTTCGAAATGCATCATTTCGGACTCAAAAGCGCGGTGCCCGTCCCCCCCGGTCTGGAAGGTCACCTGACCATTCACCACCTCTTCTTTTCCGTGCGGAGAAGATCGGAGTTCGACAAGCATTTCAAAGCTCTCCTCTGGATGATGATGCTGCCGTTTCTCGGTCTCTATTTGCGCTGCCGGGGTTTTCAAACCGTTTTTCTGGACGAAACCGTCCCGCTGTCCGTGCCCCTGCTTCGGGCCGGATACCGGAAACGGCTGGTCTTGACCGTGCATGATTTTTTCATGGATATTTATTTTCTGCCCAATCGCTGGCTGCATCCGCTGGGAAAATGCATCAAAAAAATTGATTTCCACGCATGGAAAAAGGTGGACCTGATCCTTGCCCGCGTGGAAAGCACCCGGTGTTTCCTGGAAGATCAGGGTTTGGAGCCCTCCCGCATCCAAGTCGTACACGATCCCTGCGATTTGAATCTGTTCCAACCCCGCGATCCTGGACTTTCACGTCGGAAATGGAAGTTCTCGGACGAGGATGTGGTCATGGTGCATCACGGGGTCATGCATCCCAACAAGGGCAACGAGCGGATTCTCCGGGCCATGGCCCGCATTCGAAACGAAATCCCGAAGCTGAAACTTCTTCTGATCGGCGAGGGTCCCGAGTATGAAACCCTGCGCGATCTCATTCATGAGCTGGCTCTGAGCGATCAGGTCCTCCTCACCGGCTGGCTCTCGGGTATGGACGAGGTGGCCCGGGCGCTGAATACCGCCGATATTGGCTTGACCATGCGCATCGGCCAAGCGGGCGATCATTTTCACGTCAGCAGCACCATGGTGCATAATCTCGCCAGCGGACTCCCCAGCCTTGCCGCGCGGCTGGATGGATTTCAGGAAGTGATGACCGACGGCTGCGAAGGGTATTTCTTCGATCCCGAATGCGGCGAGGAGTTCGAACAACGACTCAAGGAGCTGATCCAAAACCCCGAACTTCGGAAAACCATGGGCAAAAACGCCCGCAAAACCGCTATAAGACTCTTTGATCGCGCCCAAATCGCCCGACAACTGGCGGCTGCGCTTCAGGGATAATGTTCAAACCCTGGACCATACGAGTTATCCCGGGGGTTGCATCCTCAGAACCCCAACGGGGTTCTACCCGTCAGCACGGGGCACCGCCCCGTGGTTTAACCGCCACTCTGTATGCCGACCCCAAAGGGGACGCACTCCTCTTTCGACGCCCACATGTCCGGGGAGAGTTGCATCCCTTTTAGTCTTCCGAAGGAAGATGATACAAAAAAGCGTGTATATTTCTGATTATTCATTTATCTTCAATGACTTGGAGTGGAGAAAAGTTTTTTTTACCCTGCGGATGCTTCGCCGTCCTGCAGAT
>PXAS01000383.1 GCA_003565815.1 PVC group bacterium | reverse complement strand
TGGTCACGAATAAACACGGATTCTCATTCGATCCAATTGGTTAGCCGGGTTCCATGAATGATGCAATGAAATTTTGCCTGTGGTTGATTGCCGCTTTTACTCCCTCCGCTTCCTTCTGTTCTAATCCACAAGGCTTCGATGGATTCAAATTATTCTACCACTGATTCGGGCGGATATGTACTTGAAAGTCGTATCACGGGACGGACGTTTTACCCGCCTCGCGAAAACCCCGTTTCACTTTACGTTGACCGGAGCGATGAAGGTGGTTCGGTCAAGGGTGTGTAGGCTTTAGCTTGATGCTTTTCTCTGAAGTGCCATCACCGGGGTCGAAAATCCATTTTCGACTGTTTGATTCATACCATAAGATTGGATCCCAACCGAGTTGAATACCCACTCGATAACTTTCCGATTCTGACATATAGAATTCTGGTATATAGTAGAGATTAGGGGGGAATGAGACAATGGCCTCAAGTTGCTCCAAGCTGGTTGGGGCCCGCCCGTTATCTTGAACATGTGAATTCAGAGCATGAATCACGGGAAGAAGTAAATTGGCATACCCGGTGAGTTTTGGATCGTAATCGCGAGCGGGATATGTGGGACTGATTCCTCCAGTTTTCTCGGAGCACCCGAAAGCAATCGCCATGGCAAACAGCAAAAATAAAATGTTTTTCATATATATCTCGAACGTGACCAGTCCTTTGTCAAGATTATGTTTTAGGTTTATTGGGTGACAAGGTAAACACCTTCACTGATTTTTGAATAACGTCGATCTGTAATCTTTCTGGGTTTATTCTCTTTGGCGGTAATCAATATGCCATCATAGCCAAAAAACCGTCTCCAAATAAACACGATCTCGTTATGTTGTTCATTCAAATGGTTGTATGAAATGAAACCGATATCGTGAGGAGGGGAATACCACACCTCCTTCAAGACGACGGGTACATGAATTTCTTCACGCGTGTAACGTGAAAGATAGCTTGTGAATTCCGGACCCTCCGTGTCTCCCGCCAATTGTCGCATGCCCAGTGCATGCAGTGTTTCAAAATCAACATGTTTTTCGATTTTGGAAGCCATGCCCTGGAATTTCACATCGCCAGTGAAAATGAAAATGCCGGTACCAAACAAAACCGAAAGATAAAGAAGGCACCAGAATTTTTGGCGGTTCCATGTATTTTTTAGGAACATGGTCACCACGATCAAGATGGCGCAGGGAATCCAGACCAACATGCCAATTACGCCTGCAAAAAGAGTAAGCCCGAACAACCCTGGGAATACACGCAAAGTGTAGCCGTCCATCCATGCCAAGCTCAAAAAAATTACCTGACCGCAAAACCCAATCCCAAAAAGGAGGGAACTGAGCCACATGGTACTTCTTGTGCCGGAGAGGTGGAGGGATGTCATTTTATGAAAGGATGTGTGTTTGGAGCAATTGGATAATATTGATTTGTGGGAGGGGTTGAACCACGAATTCACACGAATGAACACGGATACCAATCATTTGTCAAGATTCTGTTGTTTGGATCCCTGAAGATGAACGGTTGATTTTTTGAGTGATGAAGGGTTGAAATATGGTGGCGGCGCGTCCCGCGGTGGACTCCCTTTCAAAGATTCCCCGGGGCGGGATGAGGGTCTGGGGCGGCGAGGGATCCGCTTCCGCATCCAATAAGTCCAGCGCCACCCGCGCGGGAAATTCATGCAAAGTGAAATCCACAATGACTTTTCGAACCGGGTCGGGCTATGCGGAATCTCGTCACTCGTTTCAATTGGATGGCAGTTGCCGCAAATCTCGAAGCTTGCGATAATCCTGACGATCCTGAAGCAAGTCAAAGGTATCGATGGATGTCCGCTTCAGAAATGTATTTGTTGTTTCTTCGGCCATCAGGGATTGTCGTTGCAAAGCTTCAAGCAGATACTCGGGTCGCAGTCTGATGGTTTTGGCCATGTCTAGATCCATGCGAATCTGATGCCAGGCGGAATCCCATGTTGTTTGTCGAAGATCCGTGGGGAGCATGTCAAAGTAATTCAGGGGCGGACGATCCGCGAGAATTCCGGCACCTCTCCACTCGAGTTGGTAAACGATTCTCGAAGGATGCAACAAACACCAGGCCACCCCCGCCAGTTCTTCTTCGTTGAGATCGATCCCAATCCGTTCCACCTGAGACAGCAGGCCCATGGGATTGGTGATTGGCGGATTGCGCAGGAGTTGTCGAATCCGCTCCACTCCTTGCGTTTGCTTTTCTTCCGGCAGAAACGCCAGCAGATAGGGATGCCAGGCCATGCGATCCAACAAATCCTGTAGATCCCTGGGAGCTTCAGGCCTGAATGAACTGCGGAGTCGTTCAAGTCTTTCCAGGGTTCGGGTCGATTTTGGAATACGGGGGTCGGATAGCGTTTGAATATCCGACCAGTCCAAGATGCGATCCACTTGTGCGGCAAATCGATCCGATGCCATGGGGTCGGCTTCGGGTTTTTGATGAGGGGAGATGGAAGAAGGCAGGAGGACAGGGTTCTCTTGCGCCAATTGTCGCAGCATTTCGCTTCTTTCGCTTCGCATCCAAAGTGGCATTGTTCCGTGGGTGCGAGCGCTTGCTTCGGGCGCGGCACCGTAGACGGTTAGGCTCAACGTGCTCTCTTCGGGAAAAAATTGTCGGGGATCCTCCATTTCCAGGATATAGCGACGGGTAAAGGCGGGAAATCCGGTGTCTGTTTGACGAATCCGAGCCGGTAAAACGAGCAAATCAGAATCGGGAGAAACCTGAAGGGTGACAGCCCCCAGTTTGCTTTCAAACCAATTCCAGAAGGCGCGTGAACCCGACACGCCACTGGTCACCGGACCCTGTAAAACCAGTTCGATCTGATTCCCGCCCAACGCTGTGAAAGTACCGCGAACCGCGCCGTCGCGTTGGACTCCCTCTCTCAGAACTCCCGACCAAACGGGTTGCACCCGCAAAAGTCTGTGATTCAGCTCCACTTGCAGATCCTTTACACTGCCCGTCAACTCCTCTGGAAGTTCGGTGTAAACGAAACGCCAATGTCGTTTTCCGTCCCGGATCGACTCTGTCTGTCTTTGCGTAGAAGCATTCATCGAAAAGCGCGTAAATGGCGAAACCACGTGCCGTTCCGGGTAACGCCTTTGAAAGTGCCAGTACCAGCGACTTTCCCGGGCATGATTCCCCATCTTCTGTAAAGTGCTTTCCATACGATAGACTTCATTCGCGTAATGTAACGGGATGCGGGTTGAGGCCTCCATCAAAAGCCGGTCCTGTGGCATTTCAATCCGAATCCAGGGATCAATCAGTTCCGCCGCTTTTGGTTCCGGATCATGTTCGCGAAGTCCCTGAAAAGCAAATTCCGCAGAATCCATGTCGAAATTGCTGCGGATTCCCACAAAAAACCCCAGCGTAATCGAAAACAACACAGCGGAAAAAAACAGAGAATTGTACAAGCGGTAGCCTTGAACGTTTAACACCAGCAAGCCCGGCCACAGGGGTAGCAGGGTCGCGTTCAGTCCCAAATGGATCCCGTTTAAGAAACCAAAGCCCAGCACAAGCGAGATCAACAGCCGGGTGAGCATGAAAGGCAGCAGAATCAACAATAGAAAAAAGGTGCATTTTGCGGTGAAAAGCACCTTTAGCGAAATCGGACGCGTGGCAATCCAACGGGTATCCCATCGGTTGGGACTGTCCTCACGACAGCGGAGCCACAGGATCCATAGACCAAAAACCGTCACCGCCGCCTGAAGCGGGAAGCCCAGGCGCTCAACCAGGTGATGGGCCAGAGCCAGTTCCACACCCACAAGCATCAGCAGATAGAGCAGCAGTGAAAATCTACTGGCGCGCACATCTTTCCGAATGGACCAGATCAGTTTCGAATTCATTACTTCTCCTCCTCCAGGGGTGCCCAGCGTTCCTGAACCTCCAAAGCCTCCAGCAAGCGTTGATCTCCGGAGCGCTGAAAGGCAAGCCGGGCCGCCGCCGGAAGGGGGCCGCCCTGACGCGCCAGATCCAGCCAGACCTCCAGGGCCTCCTCCTCCCATCCGTTCCCCAGGATGATCGCGGACAAACGCGGATGCAGTTTTGCCGCCTCGAACAGCGCTTCGCGGTATTCCAAAGCCGGCGTCAGTCCCAGCCCATAAAAAAGCCGATTCGACCCATCATGAATCATCCCTCCAAGCGGTTCCGTTGACCAGCGCCGGAGCATATCCGTTTCCCAGGTGCCCGGGGGGCCATGTTCAGAACTGCGAGGGTTGAAGAGATCTTCAATTCTGCCTCTTTCAGGCAAGTGAGAGAAGCGATGATAGTCACGCAGTTGGATGCGGTAACGGTTCCGGGGACGCAGAACCAGCCAATCCACCTGATACTCCCCGGGAGAAGTCTCCGGCATAAAATACCGGCAAAAAGCCGCTTCAGGTTTCGGGGGTGGGTCGTCTTCCCTTTGCGGAATAAAACCGCCAAGCTCATGATCGAAAACCACCCCCTGCATCTCAAGGTTGAGCATGCTGCCGATTCTGGCCCTGGCGCGGGGGAAAGCCGCACCCGAGTTTCTGACCTCTCGAAAATAATGATGCGCTGACAGTCCCGCATGTGGTTGTGAACGGGTGTTTTTCAGAATCAACAATACAACAGGCCCGGGCCGCTCACCGAAAATGAGAGACTTCCAATGTAGACTTTCAACTCGCATGGAAGCCCCGGCCTCAAATTGAAAGCGGGGACCCTCCTGTCCAGAGGGAAATGACCAGGAAATTTTTGTGGGATGCAAATGAAGATTTTCCGCTCCGCGGCGCTGTCTGTGAGGGCGGCTCAAGGGCTGATCCACAGCAAACGCCTCCAGCTGATGAGGCGTGACGCGCAGGTCGTAGGCCATTTCCACCGCTTGCCCCTGGAAATCCGGCAGCGTTTCTTCTTGAAACTGAATGCCCAGGGTTTGGAATTCATACGGCCGGCGCTGGGTGGAGCGCAGAAAATTCAGAAGATAAATTTGATCCCCGGCCCAGTGATGCAGCAGGCGGTTATGCATACCGAAAACCGGGGGGGAGTCCGAAACCTCCAATGGAAACCATGTTTCCTCTTCCTCCACCCGGATCCGGGCTCTTTCCAACTGCATAAGCGCCTCAAATTCTTCATTTTCGTGCCGGGCGAGCAGAGGGAGTCTATAATGCTGAACCCATCTGGCCTGCTCGAATGTTCCCTGCCAAACGTCCGATTTCTCACTGAGCGCGGTGACCGGAAACAGTTCCCAACCCGAAGTGGTGATCTCCGGCAAAGGACGGTGCAATTCCAAAAGGCCCCGTCCTTTTTGAATCCATGCCGGTCCCGTGAGTAGCCAGAAAAGCAGCAAAGGAAAGAGGAGGCTGTGTGTGAAAATTACCGCTTTTCGGGCCTCCAAGCGCATCCGCACCCCCGCCAGGGCCAGCAGTCCGCCTCCCCAAGCGCCCAGAAAAACGGTAAAGTATCTCTGATCATTGCTGATCCCTTGTCCAAACAGTTCCACAAAAGACGTCACCTCTGTAAAAGCGGGCAGAATTTGTTTCATAAACCAGTAAAGGCCGAAAAGGCCGAATAGATGCCCCGCCAGTCGGGGCGGTGTGCAAATGGGAGACAGCAAAGCACCAAGCTGCCAAACCCCCAAAACGAGCGGAACGTAGAGAAGAAGCAGATCCAGCCAAGCCCAGGCCAGATCGGCAATGGAAAACCCGCTCTGCAACACGGGTGGAATTTCCCGCAACAGGGGAATGCCGATAAACAAAAGCAAAGGAAACACCGCATCCACCCAAAAGCATGTCCCCCGGGGCAATGGAAGTGTGCGCAAATATCCGTTGTTCCGCTCGGAATAAAAATTCCCCATATGAAAAACCGCTAACAATAAAATGCCCGTCATCATCCGGTCCGCCACGCGAAAAGGATCGCCGTGCAGGCTGTAAGTCAAAGCGCTCAGGAATTGAAAAACCCAAATGAGGCTCCATCCCCACCACCAGGCGGCCTGGTTCCGAAAGAGACGAAAATGCAAACAGGCGATCCGCAGCCGCTTCATGGCTGTATCCCTTCAATTCCTTCTGTACCGCAGAGAGCGACGATAATATCCCGCAAACTCATCGGAGCCACCGAGCTGAGACGGCTCTCGGATGACAATTCCCGCAGTTTTGCGGTTTCGCCGGCTTCCGATTCAAAATCGCTGCTCACATACCTAATGTGTTCTCCTTCCTGTTCCACCTGCTTCATACGGGGTAGTGATCGGGAAATCATCGTGTCTTTCGGCACCCGACCATCAATCCGACGAAAACGTTTCAAAAGACTCTCCGTTGACTCGACGAGATCCAACTGTCCTGCCCGCAGAAAGGCTACCGTATCGCACAGACGTTCCACCTCGGCCACATCATGGGTAGACAAAAACAGCGTGAAAGGTTTTTTCTCAGCCAGATCCATCAGCCCTTCCACAAACTGATCGCGCGCCAGCGGATCCAGTCCGCTGAACGGCTCATCCAGAATCACCAGTTCCGGCAAATAGCTCAAACTGCTGAGCAAGGCGGCCTTCATCCGCATTCCCCTTGAAAACCCGCTCAGTTTCTGATCCAGGGGCAAATCGAACTTTTCCCGAAGTTCCCCGCAGACATCCTCCCGCCAGTTCGGGTAAAGCGGACGACAATATCCCAACCATTCCTTGAGCGTCATCCAACCCGGCAGTTCCTGATTTTCGGAGACATAACCGATCCGCTCTAATTCCGACACCCCGAGCAGGTGACTCGGCTGTCCCAAAACCCGGGCCGTTCCCCGTGTTGGCGGTATCAAATTCATCAGAATTTTGATCGTCGTGGTTTTTCCGGCGCCGTTCGGACCAAAAAAGCCGACAAACTGACCCTCCATGACATTGAGACTGATCCCTTGAAGCGCTTTTGAGCCGCGTCCATAACTTTTTTGCAAATTTTCAAGTGAGAGTACGGGTTTCATGGATCTTCCTTATCGCATTGGGTGAAAGTTTTGAGTTGGGTCTCAATCCAGTTTTGCAGAATTTCAGGGGGAACTTGCAGCGATTCCGCCTCCCGCAGCAGTGCCTCCAACTGCGGTCGCAGCAAGTCAAGTCGCCCCTGCCAACCTTCCCGAAAAACCATACGAACCCGCATGCCCACTCCGGGTTGGCTGAAAAGCAAACCTTCTTCCTTGAGTTGCAAAACCGCCTTGTGAGCGGTCGTCGGGCTGATCCGCAACTCGCGCGCCAAAGTGCGTACCGATGGAAACGGAGCCTCGTCAGAAATCTCTCCCCGCGCAATTGCTTTTCGAATCGCATCGACAAGTTGATCACTGGGCGGAAGACCGGATTGAAACTGGACGGAAAAAGGGAGCATGATTTTTAGTGTATCAGCTATACTGATACACTAAATACGCAATGCCATCAAATCAAATTGAGGGAGAATTTTGGATTTGGGAATTCGGACTGATCTCACGCCGCCTTTCGCGCTTACCGGGATCAGAACCCCAACGGGGTTTAACCCGTCAGCCCTGGGCAACGCCCCTGTTTATTACCCCGTTCTGTCCGCCGGCCCCAACGGGGTCGCACTCCTCTTTAGAATCCCAAATACACAGGGAGAGTTGCATCCCTTCAGGATGCGGTTCCCGCTTTGGGGGCATGTCCAGGGGGGTTCCCCCTGGCTGATTGACTCCAGCACCTCACATTGGGTGTTTTCTTTATCCCAAAGGGATAATTCGTGGTTGGATTTTTCAGATGTATTTTCTCTCCACATCGGGCAGATTTTCCGGATGCACGATGCAGAAGATGATCGCACCCAAGACCGGCATGAACACGATCAGGAGGGTCCACAGGAACCGGGGGATTTCGTCCATTGGCCGACGGCGGAGGGTGAGAAGCGCCACGACCGAAATCGCGCTGACAAACAGAATCACCGCCAACATGATCCAAAATCCCC
>PXAS01000294.1 GCA_003565815.1 PVC group bacterium | reverse complement strand
AACGCGTCGAGAAGGTCAAGGATGTGCTCAAGGTCGGCGATGAAGTGAAGGCCCGCATCGTCAAGATGGACGAAGTGGACCGACGCATCGGCCTGAGCATCAAGGCCGCCGAAATGTCCGACGACGAATTCACGCTCGACGACAGCATGCTCGAAGGCCTGCGTCCCGGCGAGGACATGGTCGATCTGGGCAGTGCGTTCGACGACGCCTTCAGCGGACTCGAAGGCCTCGAAGAGTGGCATCCCGGCGACAAATAATCCGATTCCTTTCGGAACCCGAAAAGCCCCGCGAATTTCGCGGGGCTTTTTTATTGGGTCAATGAAGCGTTGGCAGTGAAGCCTCGATTTTGGCGCGGTGGGACTCCAGGGGCGGGGGAAGTTTCAGGGCCTGTCCCAGGGTTTCCAAGGGTTCGTCCACGGTGAAGCCGGGTTGGTCGGTGGCGACTTCAAAGAGGATGCCGTTGGGTTCGCGGAAATATATGGATTGGAAGTAGGTTCGGTCCATGACCGGCGAGGGCGTGTGGCCCATCCGGGTGGCCAACTGATGAAAGTCGGATTGATGTCCGGCATCCACGGCGCGGAACGCGATGTGATGCACGGCGCCCAGGCCTTGTCGCGCCGGCGGGGCATCGGGGGTGATGTGCAAATCCACGTATTGTCCGAGTTCGGCCTTGCCTCCGGCTTTGAGTCTTTCGCGGCCTCCGTCCAGGGCATATTCGCTATATCCCATGGCCAGAAGCAGGTTCCGGGTGGCCTCCGGTTCTTGGACCTGAAGCTCCACACCGTCAAATCCCAAGACCTTGAGGGCCTCGGAATCCGTTGTGGCACCGAGGTCGCGCCCGGTCAGGGCAAGGGTCATTCCGTCCGGATCCTGGAAACTTAAAATCTCCTCCCCAAAGCGGGTTTCGCGACGAACGGGGAGATTGTGGTGTTGAAATCTCTCCGCCCAGGCGTCCAAACTGCCGGGTGTGACCGCAAGGCGGGTCAGATGGGTCACGCCGTGGCCGGGCCGGGCCTGCGGCAAATGGGGCCAGAGAAAAAAGGTCAACGCCGTGCCCGGTTCCCCGGCTTCATTGCCGTAATACAAATGATAGGTGTCGGGCACATCGAAATTCACGGTCTTTTTCACCAACCTCATGCCCAGAAGGTTTTGATAAAACGCGATATTCGCATTTCCATCGGACGCGATGGCGGTGACGTGGTGGAGTCCTGCGGTGGGATTCATGGTTTTTCCTTGCTTGTATTGCCCCGGGATGGGGAGAGGTTATATCTTGACGTGAAGGTAAATTGGGTTTTGCTTTTGTCAAGCGGAAGCGTTTCAGGACAACATTTCACGCCGACACTCAAAGTTACCAAGAAATTTAGGACCACGGATCGTCTTGCCGGACCACGGATATTGCGTTAAATGGACACGAGTCCAATCAGACATACAAGCTTTAGTTTTATCTTCCTCCAGAAAATTACCCCTCTTGGAGAATCATGAAAAAAATAACCGTCAAATGCCCAAACTGCGACAAAAAACACCAAGTCGATGAATCCGACCTCGGTGCCCTCGCCACCTGTGACGCCTGCAATCTGGACTTCACCCTTCGGGAAGAAATCGTCCTTATGCCCAGCAGAAGCACCGCCTCCGAAAAAAAACAATCCCTTGATCTGGATGATCTCCGCAAGCTGCTCGCCTGCACGCCAGTGATGGTGCGAATCGACTCCGCAGATCTCAAAGACCTTAAAATCAGCGAAATTGACATGACCATTGGCAACATGATCAATCTGGTCTTTAAATTTATGGTGGCGATGATCTTGGTCAACCTGATTTTGGTTTTTCCCCTGTTTCTGGTGTTAATGATCCTCAATCTCATCGGCTGATGCTGGATCAGAATTGAAATTTTTTCATGGTCCTTGGATTACAGTGTTGGATTACAGTGTTGGATTACAGCGTCACATTGATTCCCGGGACCCGTTCCAGATCCGTGTGGGTATCGATGTCAAAGAGGGGGGGGAGCAGCACCACCCGATGCCCGAGTTGTACGGCGCGGGATCGCGAGACCTCCAACTGTCGGCGCCAGTCTGAAAGTGGTGTAAAACCGCAGGTTTGAAAGTACCAGGCCAATCCGGGTGGATCTTCTTCAAAAAAATTGAAAATATCATCTTTTTCCATCTTCTTTGCTCTTCTTCCCGCCCGCCGATTTTTGGTGGGTTTTTCTTTTTACCCATGGATTTTCTTCGGGCCTTGCCGGGGAATGATGAAGCAAAAACGCAGACATAGATGACTCCATTGCGGTGAGTTATATCACCCCGACACCCGAACCCGTGACCGACAGCAGCATTGTTCTGCTCCCGAGTGCAAACAGGCGAGCAAGCGCTGGAGGCAAGAGCGCGGGCTGAATAAGCCGGAGAATCAGAACTACTTCAAGGTTACCAGGCCTGGCGATAGAGATGCCAGGGACCGAGAACGCGGTGGAGTTCGTAGTGTTCGTGGATGAGGGACTGGGTTTCCGGGGTGAACATGCCGTCTTCTCCGGTTTCCGCATGTCCTTTGAGCAAAATCAGGGTAAAATGGCCTTCCCGGATTTGTTCGTGCAAGTGGCCGGGGTCCCATTTTCCCGCTGTTCCCAAACGCTCGAATTGGAAGGGTTGATAGTGGGTCGCTTCATTTGCGAGAAGAAGATAACCGGGGTCGGCGCCAAGCATGGGGCCGGACATGGAGGCGAGTTCTTCGCGCAATCGTTGTCCGATCTCGCGGTCCTCCGGGGTGGGGGTCCAGGCGGAGCGACTGCCGGAGGGCAATTCCTGTCCGTAGGTGCGGGTGAAAACCGGGGCGGGTGCCACGGGAAGAAAGAGGGCGAGCTGTATCGTCAGCCCAATCCATACGAGCGCCCGCATCGGGTTGCGGGTGCGTTGGGCGTCCCAATGCGCGGCCGCGCCCACACAAAGCGCGGCCCAGGTTTCCATGAGGTAGTTTTCCTGGGACCCGGTGATGCCGGACGTGAGCAAGGGAGCGATCAAGGTCAGCGCGGCGTAGATGCGGAATTTGTCCGTTGTGGATCCCGTTCCCATCCACGCGACTCCGAGGGCAATGACGGGGGCGTGGGTGCCGGCAAAAGCGGCGAACCACGAAAACGCGCCCGCGAAATCGGGGGGGAGGGCTTGCAGGGTCATGAGATGCAGAAGGATTTCCGGAGATTCACGTTGCCAGAGCCAGATGCCCGTGAGGAGAAGCGGGGGGAGTCCGGCGGCAAGGATGACGACGAAATCCCGGAGATTTCGCCGAGAGCAAACGTGGACAAGCAGGAACAGGGGGGCGGCAATGAAGGTGGGTTTGACGAGGAGGGCGGCGGCACAAAAGACCGCGGCCCCGGCCAGATGTTTCGGGGTCTGTCCCCGATCCAGACAAACCACCACTGCGAGGGAAAAGGCCAGCCCGAGGGGATCGACCCGGGCCATGGAGCCGAAGCGCATCAGCATGGGAGAGAGGATGAATACCGCCGCCCCCGTCCATGCGGCTTTGCTTGAGGCGCGTCCGCGAATGAGCCAGCCGACCATCAGCGCCGAAACAAGCGTGGACATCAGAGAGATCACGCGGCCCGGAACCAAGGGCGAATCGATGGAAAAAAGCCGTTTGGCAAGCTGCTGTGCAAGGGGAAAAAGCGGAGGGTAGGGGTTGTGAATTTGTGGGAACTCGGATTCCGTGACCCGGGGATAAAGGGGAGCGCCCGATTGCAGTCGTTGGGCCCAGTTGAGCGTGACGCCTTCCCCGTATTCCACCGGAAAGGGGTGCAGGGTTTGCACGACATGATGGCGCGCGCCGTGCAGCAACAGGAGGGTCAGCAAAAACAGGGACAGACCCTTTAAGAGCGGAAGTTTGGGGGTCATGGCCGTTCCTCCACCCTGATGATCTCCAAATTCCGGACAAAACCGCGTCCCCGAACCCGAATGGGTTCGGAGCGGGTTTCAATGTGATCTCCGCTTTGCAGGGGCTCGTCGTTGACATACACTTCGCCTCCCTGCCAAGTGACCCGCCAGGTTCCGGACCCGGGAAGGGTCACTTCTTGACCGGTCCCCGTCAATCGGGCGCGGTCAATGCGTATGCCCGGGACCCAAAGGGGGGCGGGATCACTGGGCAGGTAGTGTCGGGAGAAAAAAGTTTGCAGGGATTCGGGCATATATTCGATACGATAATCCCAAAGCAAGTTTGGGAAACCGGCTTCGCGAATGGCACTTTGGGTGGCCTGGCTGTAGGTCTCCTCGTCGAGCATCATCATGAGTCCTTCGTGCAACCAGGGATAATGGCCGACGTGCGGACGCCAATAAATCAACCCGCGCCCATCGAAGAAAACGCCCTCCGTTTCCGCGTGCATGCGGCGCATCAGGGTCATGTCCCCGTGCAAGGTTTCGGAGAATTCGTGACGTAGCCCTTGCAAGGCGGGGAGGAGAGCGGCGAGCAGGAAGGTGGCACCGGCGAGGGTGCGGGCGGTTCCCGAGGGAACGAGATTTTCGAGATGCCGCCAGCCCAGCGCGGAGGCGAGAACCAATCCGGGATAGAGCATGAGAAAAGTTTGCCGGAAAGGAATGGGAACGAGAAACACGGCCAGGAGTCCGAAGGCGATGAGGACGAGCGCGGCTCTGGCCGCGGGCTTTTTTTGCCAGGCCAATACTCCCGCCCCGGCGGTGACGAGGAGAATCGCCGAGGTTTCCCAGAGCTGGCCCGCGTACATGGCGGGCGAAAAGGATTCCCTCCATCGGGCGTTGAGGACCACCAAATGGTCCCAGGCCAAGGGCAGGGCGCCGGTCGTCAGGTAATAAAAAAAGATCAGTGCCGGGGAGATGGCGCCGCCGACGGCAAAGCGCATGGCGCCCCGGAAGCCGTGTTCCATCCAGGCGATGGCGAAAATGCCGGCGGCGAGAAAGATGAATTTCTGACTGCCCATGACCATGCTGCCGGCGAGAAAGCCGGCCCAGAAGACTTTGCGCTCGCTTCCGCCCAAACCCAGCATCGCCAACACCGCCAGCAAAATGCAAAATCCCTCGGGGCGGACCTCGATCATTTTCAGGAAGAAAATCGGGGACGCGGCCGCGAGCAGAATCACGGACGGGGCGCTCCGTCCCGTTCTTCGCCGGATCAAGGTGTTCATGGCCCATAGGGTGAGGCCAAAAAGGAGGACGCTGAGTCCGCGAAGCCAAAGAATGCGGTTCGGGCCCGGATTTCCCAGCGTGAACGGCGCCAGCAGCAGGTGATAGAGGGGAAGATGGTGTTCGAAAAAATCAAGATGCGGCACTTCGCCGCGGGCCATGAGCCAAGCCATGTGGGTGTGCTGGAATTCATCGTCGTCGAAGGCGATCCATTGGGAACCGAATCCGGCCGCGAGCCAGACGGTGAGCAGGAGGATTTTCAATCCCATGACAGATCCGTAAACCGGGCGGGGGCGATGGTGAATTCCTGAACCCAGGTGTCGGCCCTGGCTTCGTAGTCACCGGGAGGCAGTGGCAGAATCAGGCCGGTATGAGGATAGACGGTGAGGGTCATGCCCGCCACCTCCAGAAGGCGGGCGCGTCCGTCCGCGGGCGCTTTCAAGCGCACAACCCCCGGACGCGTGGTTTCGCCGGGTTCAAAGGGGAGCGCCTGGCTGTGCAGGCGGGCGCCGTTTTCGTCGTGGAGTTCCAGATACAAGTGGTGCAGGCCGGGATCGATGTTTTCCGGGACGGTCCACCGCATGGTTTCGGCACGGGTGACATGTCCCTCGCCGAGGGTGAGGGTTTGGGAACCTTGTTTGACGCGTTCTCGGCCATATCGAATTTCCCAGGAGAGCCGCACGGATTTTCCGGGGACGGGGTTCATGGCGAAGACGGCCAGTTCGGCGGTGAAATCCTCACCCGCAGGGATCACGGTTTCATTTTCCAGGGCCAGGGCCCGGAAATCGGGGCGCATCAGATTGAGGGCGGTGTATGCGGCGATTTTCGGGCTGCGCTCGGGGCCAAGGATACCGTGATCGTGGGCGCGTCCGCCCCGCCGGTAATCGGACCAGGTCCAGAGGGAAATGCCCACGAGACGATCGGCGTTCGCGAGGATGTATTGCAGGCCGAAGCGAGTCATTTTGTCTTGGTAGGTTTCGGTGCCGCGGACATCGTCGCTGTATCCGCCGCCGAGCCGTCCCGGACGGGCCTGCCCCCCCAGCTCCGCCACCCAAAGCGGGTTGCCTTGGCTGGCGTTCAAGTTGATTTCCAAGCTTTCGCGCAAGTCGTAGACACTGCGGGAATGGTACCAGCCATAGTGCAGGTTCCGGGCCGCCAGATCGGTGATTTGGTTGATGCGCAAATCATTGTCTTTGGCAATGACCGCGGAAACCGGACGGGACGGGTCGAGAAGCTGAATATGCGCGCGGGCCCGCCGCACATAGGTGTGCGCGCCCCCGGTCTCATTGAGCACCGCCCAGGAGAAAAGACCGGCGGTGTTGCGATGCCGAAGCACCATGGACGTGAGTTGGGGTTCCAGCCAGGTTTCCCACACGTCGTCTTGGGCAAGGATGCGGGGATGGTTTTGCCATGCGGGAATTTCGGTGAAGGTGAACAGTCCCAATTCATCCGCGAGGTTGAAGATATCGGGATGGTTGGGGTAATGGCCGGTACGCAGGGCGTTGGCGCCGTAGTCCTCCTTCATCCACCGCAGATCCCGGCGGCGCTGTTCGGTGCTGAGGATGGGGCCCGATTCCGGATAAAATTCGTGTTGCCCGAAGCCTTGCAGCCAAATGAACGCGCCATTCAGCTTCAGGCGTCCGTTTTCCCAGGCGATTTCACGTACGCCCACGGGAAAGCGCAAATACTCGTCCGCCCAGCGCAGTTCCAATTGGTGCAGATTCGGCGCGTCCGGTGACCAGAGCGCGGGATCTTGCAAGTCCAATGTAAGATTCAAGCCCTCGGACCAATCCGCCACCGTGCCTTCCGCGACAATTCGATCCTCAAAGGCGAGGCGCACCCGCATGGGCATGTCCGGGGTTCCGAGCGTTTCCGCGGAGAGGCGAAGCCGCCAATTTCCTTCGTCGTCACGGGAAGTTTGCGCAAAGGGATCCTCCGGACGGGTGGGCGGACGGTGCAGGAGGTACACTTCACGGGTGATGCCGCCATAAATCTCCCAGCCCGTGTTGGCTTTGGGGATGGTTTGATCGTCAAGACGGTTGTCCACCCTGACCAGCACTTCCAAGGTTTCCGGCAATTCCTCCGCCAGACCCAGGGAAACGAAAAACGGGGTATAGCCGCCACGGTTTAGGGTGATATACTCTCCGTTGACAAATACATCCGCCACGTACTTCACCCCGAGAAAGCAAAGCGAGACGTCTCCGTCCCAAGCGTCCGGCAGGCGGATGACTTTCCGGAACCAGCCCACCTGTCTTGGGGCCGGACTGCGCACGTTACCGGGAGACCGATCCCATACGGCGGGAATGGAGATCTTTTTCCAAGCCTCGCGGGTTTCGCGGAAGTCCGGGCCCGACCAGTCCACATCATCCTCCTGCCCTTGTGGAACGGCCTGAAAACGCCAGGAGGACAAAAGTTTGGCTTCGCGTACGGCCACGTCCCGAAGCGGGAAATCGGCTGCGTCACCCTGTAAAGTCAGACAGGAGAAAAGCGAAAGATATAACGTAATGCGAAGCAACATAAAGAATTCTTACCATAACCCGTGGAGGGATGACAAATCTTTTATGAGACTTGGCGGGAGGTGTTACGGCTGATTTTTTGAGAAAATGGCAATCGGAGTTGTAAACCCGCTGATCCCTGCGGGGGGGGCGCGAAAGTGGAGAAAGATGCGAAGATTTTTTACCCTGCGGATGCTTCGCCGTCCTGCGGATTTTTTTTGGGGGAAGGGAATTCTGCGAATGGCGATGCCGTCCCGCGAATCATTTGTCGTTTCCAGTGGGAGTCCGACGATGATCCGCAGTCCGGCGAAGCATCCGCAGGATCAACTCCATTT
>PXAS01000482.1 GCA_003565815.1 PVC group bacterium | reverse complement strand
GGAGTTTTGCATTGCGATCGTACCCTCCCTGAACGCTTCGAACATATAGAAGGATATGATCGGTGCACTGAAGGATCCCCGGCGGCTGTGGGGGTTGATTCTGTCGGCGGCGGGGGATTGAATGGACGCATTCGCTCCTTCGCTGGCATTATGATAAATGGAGTTGGCGACGGCGGTCATGAAATCGTCATCCGCGCCGAGTTCCGGGGTCGCGTCATACACCAGCATCGCCCCCTGCATGGAAAATCCAAAATGTCCCTGGTCATCCGCCGAATTGAAAACCTTGACGCCATCGACCCTTCGTCCTCCTCCGGCTCTGTACGGGTAATAGAAATAGGGGATACCCTCTTCGACGGTCAAGCTTCCCTCGCTTTTCCAGTAGTCAAAGTATTCCCGGATGCCCCTGCGGTAGCGGTCAATTTGGGGCTGAAACGAACTTGTGTTCTCAAGAACCTGCAGATCCTCAAGCGCGGCGGTGGCCATGGCCAGGGTGCCAATTCCGTTCAGGGCGCGGTTAAACGCACGGTGTCGGAAGTCATCCGCCAACGCCTGCGGAATGCCCATTTCCGAATCCAGGTTCTCGTCCCCTTCGACAATGGGCGCCAGGGTGGCCACAATGGCCCGGAGAAAGCTTTCGGCCTCCGCAATCTCCCCGGAGCCGACCTGATCCGGATGTTTCCGCGCCAACTGCAGCGTGAGCCTGGCCGAGACGGCCATGGAGTACATAAAGGACATGCCTTCGGGATCGCTTGCCTTCAGTTGCGCCACGTCCGGATACGTCATGCACAGATCCCGGTAATGCCGGGCCGAGACGCGGAGGGCCTCCAGGAGACGCTTGTCGCCGGTGGCCCGGTAGCCCTGGTAGAAGTTGAGCCAGCTCCCGACCGGGAAGAAAAATCGCATGCCCATGAACTGTTCCAAAGAGGCGGTTGGATCTTCAAAAGGTGCCTCCAGAATGCCGGACGCAAAGGTCAGCGTCTGCTGGATCAGAATGTCGATCTCCTGCGGTGAAGGCCGTGTATCGGGGGAGAAGGGTTGGTGCGTCCACCCTTCCGGAGCGGTGAACTCCGGTGGCACGGGCCTTGCCCTCAAGGTCTCCATATCGGCCGTGGTCAGGCTGGGACCCCGCTCGATGCAGTACGCACACGGCAAAGCACCCGCGTCCTCAGCCTCCTTCTTTGTCATCGGGACCCATTCGGGGCGGACGACCACGCGGTGGCATCCGGCAAGGCACCATAGCAGCTGATCCCCTCTCCAAGGTCGAACGACAACGCGGGCGTCATCCGGGATATCCTTCTCCGGATGATTCCGACGGTATCCCTGGAAACAGCAGCGGTCCCGCCCCGACTGCCCGGATTCACCAATGCGGTACCCTTCCCGGTCGGCCTGCTCCAGTGTGATGACCTTTTTCCTCTGTCTTAGGAGAAGCTCAGGACAGTCCTCCTCATGCACCCGCATCCAGAGCGCATCGACGACGGCCGGGGTGTTGGGGTCATATTCCTTCTCCGGGATTTGAAGCCAGGCCCGTCTGGCCCGTGCGCCCCTTCCGCCATATTTGCTGTAGTCCATCGGCTCTTCCGCATCAACGAAGCTCAGAGACATCAGGAGGCCTAAAAGCAAGGCCTTCGTTGTTTTACGATGGCAATTTCGAATCCGTTGTTTCGATTTTTTCATTTTTGATCCATTCTGTTTGTGTATGTTCACTAAATAAATTTCATGTAACCGTTTACACTGTACAGAATCTTGACGAACCTTTATTAAGTGTCAAGTATACTCGTCAGGATTGTTTCATGTTTATGGGGTTGGGGCCGGATTACGAGAGCGGGCGACGAGAGCGGTGGACGATGAAAGTCGTTTTGACTCGTGATCTCCCGCTAAGCGGGATCGCCCGCTATCGTCAACCGACTCCCTTCCCCGGAAGGCTGGCTTTTCGGCGGATTTCAGGCCCGGAGGGCTGAGATATCTTCAGCCCCGGGCGCAGCCCGGGGTTTTGCCAGAGACAAGTCGGAAAGGCCCGGAGGGCTGAGAGATAGGCCGAGGGTGAAGCCCAAGGTTTGCAGTGTGACGGCGCAGGGTATATCCCAGCCCTTCAGGCCTATATACGTTCACCGGCCCGGGAAACCCGGGCTGCGCCCGGGGCTGAATATATTTCGACCCTCTCTTGTGAGATGACAGTGGATACAGGAATCGCAGGATGGCGGAAATTCTGGATTGGCGAGGAGGCTCTTGGTCTTCCTGAGATGCACCCGGTGTTATTTTTCTTGAAAATACAGGTGGAATATCTATGTAAATAAGAACCAACTTCTGGAAAAAGGTTCACGTCATATCACGAAGGATAAGAATTGATGCAAGCTGTCCCGCAAAAAAACAACCGTCCTAACATCCTCTTTATCCTGTTGGACGACCTTGGCAAGGAGTGGGTGAGCTGTTACGGGGCGAAAGATGTGGAAACGCCGATCATTGACGCGCTGGCGGCGGGGGGAATCCGTTTTGAGAACGTGTACAGCATGCCGCAGTGTACCCCTTCGCGCATGTGTCTGCTGACGGGTCAGTATCCCTACCGGAACGGCTGGGTGAACCACTGGGATGTGCCGCGGTGGGGCGCGGGGGCGCGCTATGATGTGGACGCCTATCCCTGCAACCTCGGCGTGATGATGCGGGAGGCGGGCTATGCCACCGCCGTTGCGGGCAAGTGGCAGATCAATGATTTCCGGGTGGAGGCCGACGCCATGGACAACGCGGGATTCGATGACTGGTGCATGTGGACCGGCTACGAGACGGGCAATCCCCCCAGTAAGAACCGCTATTGGGATCCCTACATCATCACAAAGGACAAGCCTGCTCAGACCTATCCCGGCGCGTTCGGACCGGACCTGTTCTGTGACTTCGTGATCGATTTCGCAAAACAGCACCAGGCCTCCGACGACCCCTTTTTCATCTATTATCCCATGGTGCTGACCCACACGCCGTTCACCACCACGCCGCTGGAGCCCGATGCGGAAAGCAATGTGGACAAGCACAAGGCCATGGTCCGCTACACCGACCATCTGCTCGGCCGCATGGTGGACGCGCTGGAGGAGATGGGCATTCGGGAAAACACCTTGGTGATCTTCACCTCGGACAACGGAACAAACGCATCCATGGTCGGACATATCGGCGACCGGGTTATCCCCGGCGGCAAAGCCAAAACGATTGAACCCGGGGTGAACATTCCTTTTATCGCCAATTGGCCGGGAACGATTCCGCCGGGACAGGTGAGCGGTGCGCTGGTCGATTTCACGGATATGATTCCCACCTTCGCGGAGTTCGCGGGGCATCCGGTTCCTGGAAAAGATAAAGTGGACGGGGTGTCGATCGCACCTTTTTTGCGGGGGGAAACCGATCGCGTGGACCGGGACTGGATCCTGGCGATGGGCGGACAGAACAACGCCAAAGTCAGTGAGTGCGGGGTGGAAAACGAGTGGGTGTTCCGCGACCGGGTGGTGCGCGATGAGCGGTATAAACTCTACGTGGGCACGGACCGCAAACCAGCAAAGTTTGTGGATCTGTGCGCCGATCCGGAGGAGGCGGTGGATCTGACGGGACAGGAAGAGGGTGCCGCCGCCCGGTCCCGCGCGAAATTTGAAAAGCTGATTCCCACCTGGCCGGAACGGGACGCGGCCCCGATGTACACGCCGCAGCCGCCGCAACCCTGGGATGTTCCGGTGACCGTGAAAAGTCAGGTGTGGAAAAAAGACAGGGGGGCAGCATCTCACAATTGGTGAAACGGTGGGCTCATCGTTGTCGAAGCTGTCCACAGCTTTGATATTTGGGCACGAAATAGGGTTCTGCAACTGGGACAGTTGCAGCTACGGCTTAAAAACACCAATTCTGAGATGCGCCCGCAAGTTCCGGGCGCATGACCTGACGCATTCTTCGGTGCCGTTTGCGGCATGCGCCTGTGAAATCGAAAACAAGGGAAGCGTCTTTTCAAGGAATGATGTTTTCAATTTCAAAGGGAATTTGCTAAGGCCGTTGCGCATGAACGATTCCTTTCCCACGCTGGATGTCACCGGATATTTTCAACGCGCCGGCCAACGCTTTTATCCCACCGGGTTCAACTACTGGCCCGGGTCCTGTGGCGTGGCGCTTTGGCAGGCTTGGCCGGACGCGGAAATCCGCCATGATTTCGCCTTGGTGGCGGCCACCCCGGGCTTCAATACCTTGCGGGTTTTTCTGCGTTGGATGGATTTCGAACCGGAACCGGGCAAGTACGACGGGAAAATCTTCGAGCGCTTGCGTCAACTGATCCATTGGGCGGACGCGGCGGGAATTTTTTTGCAGCCCTCATTGTTCGTGGGGTTTATGAGCGGGGGCGTCTTTTGGCCGGAATGGAAGCGGGGCAATGTGTTCTCGGACGCGTTCATGCGGGAGCGCGGGGTGGCGTTCACGGAGAAAGTCTGCGGCATTTTGGCGGAAATACCGGAGCTGCTCGTGGGGGTGGACCTCGGAAACGAGTTGTGTTGCCTGGCGGAATCGAGCCAAGCCTCGCCCGCGGAGGTGATTGCCTGGTGCGGGGACATCACCGCCGCCGTGCGACGCCGGTTGCCGGGCGTGCCCGTGATTTCAGGCAACGAGCAAAACCAAGTCATCAATGACACCGGATGGCGTTTCGGCGAGCAGCCGGGGACGGATTTGCTGAGCATGCACGGGTATCCGGTGCCAGGTTGGCATGCCCTGGGTTTTGACGGGATGACCGATACTTTCGCGGCGCACCTGCTCCCGTTTTACACGCGTTGTGCCCGGGCCTTCGCCCCGGTGATGCTGCAGGAATTCGGCACCATCGTCACCTTTGGGCCCGAACAACAGGATGTCTATCTGCGGCGGATGTTGCCCGCCGCCCGCGCCGCCGGCGCCAATGGGTATCTTTGGTGGTGCATGCGGGACTTTTCCACGGACATTCATCCGTACCATCGCGTCCCCAAGGAGCGGGACCTTGGGTTTTTCGATGATGCGGATCGGATCAAACCCGGGTTGGCCTATTTCCAAAAGTTCTGTCAGGGACTGGAGGACTGCGAAGAGGAGGCGGAAAATGGCGAGCATGCGGTGCTTTGGCCCCGTCAGTTTTATCCGCGCGACAATCCCTTCAACCCTGGCAATGCGCCCGTGACCGTCTCTTCGCGCATGGCCCTGACCGCATACATGTTGGAGCGGGTGACCCAATCGCCTACCGCCGTGGTGCGCTCCCCCGCGCAGGCGGATGAGGCCGGCGTCCGCATGGTGTGGGTGACCGGGGTGGCCCTGCAATTGCAGGAGTGGCGGGACTGGGCCGAGTGGGTGCGGCGGGGCGGTCACTTGGTGATTTTGGGCGTGGACACGGTGTTGCTGACCCGGGACGTTTGCGAAGATCTCGGTTTTTACCCCGTGGACTACCGGGCTCCGAATCCCGTGACCGCCGAACTCGACGGCACGGCCTACACCTTTACCCGTTTTCCCCGCAACATTCGTCTGCAAATCCGGGTGGAAGGGGCCACGGTTCTATTGCGGGATCAAAGCGAGGAAATCCCCCTTTGCCTGCGCTCCGAACCGGGGGAGGGAAGCATCGTCTCTTTTCTGCCGCATCTGGAGGATGTGGTGCTGGATCATTCCGGGGATCCACGGAAAAGGGATGCCATCCTGCCTTGGTACGACTGGCTGATCTGATTTTCACGAATCGACCTTGAACCCGCGAGGTCCTCTCAAACGGTCACCCCCACGCAAAGCGAAGCCCATGTCCACGATCTGGCAACAACTCCACTTCTTCACCACCGCGTATATGACCGGCGTGATTTGGTTTGTGCAGCGGGTGGAATATCCCTTGCTGTCCCACGGTCAGGGAACGAATTCGGCGGAGGCCCACCGCGAATATACCCGCCGCATGGGGCCGGTGGTGGGACCGGTGATGGTGGTGGAAATGGCCCTGCAACTTTATTGGATCGCCCACGAACGCACGCTCCTTTCCGGGGTGGCCGCGCTTTTGCTGGCGGCGATTTGGGTCAGCACCTTCGCCCTGCAAGTGCCCGCACACGCAAAACTCTGCCAAGGGTACGATGCGAACATACATCGGAACCTGGTGCGGGGAAACTGGATCCGTACCGTGTCCTGGACCGTGCGCACGGTAATCTTGCTTGTGCATTTGCATTACTTTGAATAATCAAAACCTATCCGAGAGTGAAATGCAACGCTTGTTGCTTTCGCGGGCCTTGGTGGTGGACCCCGGCGTGCTGGTGCTCGACGAACCCACCGCCGCCATGGATCTGATCTGGTGGCCACGGAAACGTTCATGAACATGTTGGCAAAGTGGAAATCAGAAGAATCGAACCACTGATGGATACTGATCTTTTGCAATGAAAATGAACCACAGAACACACAGAATACACGGAATCACGAACGGGAATATACCTAAAATTTTTCCCCACATTCCGTGCACTCCGTGTACTCCGTGGTTAAAAAACCAAATGCCAACAAGACCCGCCACTGAACGAGTCAGTGCGGGTGGACGATCACCCGCCTGCACCGCGAACGGGGCCGGAGGGGGCGCATCTCATAATTAGTGAAACTGTCGAATCGTCGTAGTCGAAGCTGTCCCCAGCTTCGATATCCAGATCTATGATTAGGTTCTGCAACTGGGGACAGTTGCAGCTACGGCAAAAAAAAACACCAATTATGAGATGCGCCCGGCCGGAGGAGGTGATCGTGTTTCGCATTGACTCTTGTTCCGCTTTCAGGCACATTTTTCTCTACGGTTCATCTGTCCAAAATTTCACCCCTTCTTTTCTTTGCTCCCGTGCGAAAAGCGATTTCCACTCCTGTAGCGCAATATTTGATCGCGCTTCTTTTGATCCTGCCACCCCTTTTTTTGGTGTACAGGCTGGAAATTGTTTTTTTCCCAAGGTTGGAAGGACGCTATGAGGTTGTTGGAGGAGGGGGACGTATTGGTCGTTTGTCTGCCCGGTGAATTCAACATCGTGGAATCTTTTTTTCGGCCACATGAATAAAGGGGGATGATTCTGTAACGACTCCCCAAAGAAAAACATTTTTTTCATCGTTGGGTTTTGGTATCTTCAAGTATGGGCGAAGCACAAATCTGTGAGCAATGTGGAAAACCGGGAGCTTCCCGGATGGGGGCGCAATGGCTTTGTGTCGACTGCTATTTCGAGGGGAACTCCTGTTGTGGTGAGTTTGGCGGGAAGGATCGAACCCTCCCGCTACGGGTGGTTTGCGGGGACATTACCCGGCTGGAAGTCGATGCGATCGTGAATGCCGCCAATCGAACCCTCTTGGGAGGAGGGGGCGTGGATGGCGCCATTCATCGCGCCGCCGGACCCGGTCTGTTGACCGCCTGTTTGCGATTGGGCGGATGCAAAACCGGGGACGCGAAACTCACCCCGGGATTCAATCTTCCCGCAAGCTTCGTTCTGCATACCGTGGGGCCGGTGTGGAAGGGCGGCGCCAAAAAAGAAGCGGAACACCTGTCCTCCTGTTACAAACGCTGTCTGGAAATCGCCAGGGCCACCGACGGAATTCATCGTCTGGCTTTCCCTTGCATCAGTACCGGCGTGTATCGTTTTCCAAAAGAGAAGGCCGCCGCCATCGCCGTCCAAACCGTCACCGATTTTCTCCAACGAAACGGGAAGGATTTGGAGGTGACCTTTTGTTGTTTCTCGGAAGAGGATGCGGACATTTACCGAAGTCTTTTGGCATGAGGATCGGTTTTTTTCAAAAAATCTCTTGAATAATTCTGATATTTCTGTATGTTCAGAAATATGAAAAACAAAAGCTTAACGCCTGTGGAACGGGACTTCATTTTGCACTGGGGTCAGATGGGCGTGCAATGGGGCATCAACCGAACGGTGGCCCAGGTGCACGCGCTGTTGTATTTGTCGGAGGAACCGTTGCATGCGGAGGCGATTTGCGACTATCTGGATGTGGCGCGCTCGAATGT
>PXAS01000464.1 GCA_003565815.1 PVC group bacterium | reverse complement strand
TGGGCGTGCAATGGGGCATCAACCGAACGGTGGCCCAGGTGCACGCGCTGTTGTATTTGTCGGAGGAACCGTTGCATGCGGAGGCGATTTGCGACTATCTGGATGTGGCGCGCTCGAATGTGAGCACCAGTCTGAAGGAGTTGCAGGGCTGGGGCATTGTGCACAAGGTGAGCCGGATGGGGGACAAGCGTGATCATTTCGAGTCCGTGCGGGATGTATGGGAATTGGCGCGGATCATTCTCAACGAGCGAAAAAAACGCGAGATCGATCCCACCCGTCGGGTATTGAACGCTTTGGTGGAATCGGCGGACGCCGATGGGGAGACCCCGGAATATGCCGTCCAACGATTGCGGGAGATGTCCACCTTCCTGCAGGTGTCCAGCACTTGGTTTGACCGGATGAACCGGATGCCGAAGAAGGCGATTCAGGCCTTGATCTCATTCGGAGCATCGGGAAAGGGCGACTGAGATTCCCCTTTTTTTGAGCTTTAATTTCTCTAAATACAGAAACAACGAAAATGAATGAAATAAAGAAAATTCTGATCAAATGGAGTCCGGCAGGGGTGTTTCCCGTGTTGGTTTGGATCGTGGGGTGGGTGGACCCGGCTTGGGTACGGATGTGGAGCATCGCGTTTGCATTGTACCTGGCCTGCAAAGTGTTCACCCTGCGGGATCTTCCCGAAGATGCGCGAACCGGTGAAACATGGCTGTATTTTTTGGCATGGCCGGGCATGAATCCACGGGCGTTTTTGCGTGAAGGACCCCGGGGAGAAGCAGATGCCGTATTGCCGGTGTTGGCTCTTCGAAACATGGGGATTGGGATCGTGTGCTTGTGGGTTCTTGCACCCCGTCATTTGGAAAGGCAGCCGCTTTTGGCCGGATGGCTGGGAATGACCGGTTTGATCTTTCTGCTGCATTTCGGTGTTTTTCATGGTTTGGCCTGGATCTGGCAACGGAGAGGCCTTGGCGCGGAAGCGTTGATGAATCGTCCCCTTGAAGCCTGCGGGGTATCCGAATTTTGGGGAAGGCGTTGGAACCGGGCCTTCCAGTGGTTGACCTGGCGATATGTGTTTCTTTCATTCACAACATCATTCTCCCCATGTTCACCGCCTGGGGGATCTTTCCAACTTTGGGGGCCGCCGCATGAATGCAAAATTTGATGTTCAAATCCCATTTCGGGTTGCCACGCTGTTTTTGGGCGCTTTACCCGCATCTTTATTGTCGGTGGCTCCTATCTTATTCTTATTGATACCGGGACTTATGAATTTGCACATTCTCGGGGTCCTATGGGGCGTGGCGTCCTTGGCAGGTACCGTCGGACTTTGGCGGGTGGTCTTCGATGCAGCGGACAAGAGAAAAACCGTTCTTTGTCTCTTGGCCGGGATCCTGGCATTTCTGCCGCTCATTGTCTGGGGTGAAATCTGGCTCGTGTGGATGGTTCTACCGTTTTATGCGGGCTTGGTGAATATTTTGTGGATTGGAATCTTGGCATTGCGAAACTGTAAACAACCGAAATAGGAGATCGTATGAATATTGAAATCACGTTACAAATGGCCGGCCTGCTCCACTGCGGCCTGATTGCCGCGGGTTTCACCATGCCCCGGGTGGTGAATCTTGGCGAACATATCCGGGGCTTGCCCGAATACATCCGACGCCTGTTCTGGGTGTATTATGGGTTCATTGCCACTTGTCTGATCAGTTTTGGCTTGGTGAGTTTTTTTCTGGCCCATGAACTGGCAGACGGAACCCCGCTGGCCCGCGCGGTCTGCGGATTTCTCTGCCTCTTCTGGAGTCTGCGACTGGTGGTGGCGCTGTTTGTCTTTGATGTGCGACCCTACCTGACGAGTCTGAAACTGAAAATCGGCTATCAAGCCACAAATCTCGTCTTTACACTGCTCCCGTTCATCTATGGCTGGGCGGCGTTGCGGGGCGGAGGAAACCTATGAAAACCAAACGAATGATTCTGGCCGGAGGAAGCGGGTTTATGGGGGGATTGTTGGCCTCCTATTTCGAAGAGCGGGGATGGACTTGCGTGGTATTGACCCGCCAGCACCCGCAATCCGACCGCGAGCTGCGGTGGGACGGGGTTCACCGGGGCGACTGGGAAGCCTGTCTGGAGGGCGCCGATGTTCTAGTGAATTTGTGTGGCAAGTCTGTGAATTGCCGCTATCACCCCCGGAATCGGCGGGCATTGATGAATTCCCGCCTCCTGCCCACCCGTCTGCTGGGGGAGGCCGTTGCGGAAGCGCACAAGCCTCCCGAGCTTTGGATCCAAGCCAGCACGGCCACTTTGTACCGTCATACCTTCGGGGATCCATGGGATGAACATGGAGACATCGGCGCACATCCGGATGCGAAAGATGCCTTTTCGATTGAATTGGCGACGGCTTGGGAGGACGCGTTTCGCGACGCCATTCCCCCTGGGATTCGCCCGGTTTTGCTGCGAAGCGCGATGGTGCTGGGCCGCGGAAATGATCTGAATAACGTCCTGAGTGTACTGCGTCGATTGACCCGTTTCGGCCTTGGCGGCAAAATGGGCCACGGACATCAATACGTGTCCTGGATTCATGAAAAGGATTTTTGTCGGGCGTTGGAGCGGATCATTGCCCAATCGGAACTGGTGGGGCCGGTGAATGTTTGTGCACCGAATCCACTGCCCAATCATCAAATGATGCGGATCCTGCGTCGGCGGTTGAGCCGCCCCGTGGGCATTCCGGCGCCCGCTTGGGCCTTGGAACTGGGCGCTTTCTTTTTGAGAACCGAAACCGAACTCATCATCAAAAGCCGCAGGGTGATTCCGGGCAAATTGCTTGCCGGGGGATTCGAATTCGAGTTTCCTGATTTTTCCCGGGCGGCAGAGGATCTCCTGAGTCCGTGAGGTCATCTTCGCTTTGCCCCCTTCGCCCCTTTTCGGTTCATCGTTCGGAGTGGGAGTCACGGACGGGAGTGTCCATGCTCCGTTCGTCAATACCCTTCGGTGGATTGCCGGGCTTTGATGCCTTTGGGTTGCAAGCGCACGAAGGTTTCCTTGGCATTGCCCTCAATGAGTTGCCCGAGCAGTTTGATCGCTTCCCGGCCCATTTCCTCGCCCGGAAGCATGACGCTGGAGAGGGGAGGGGTGGCGGATTCGCAGAAATATTCGTTGTCATCCACGCCCAACACGGCCACATCCTTGGGGATATTCAGGCCCGCGGCCCGGCATCCGTCACAGATCTGCACGCCCATGCGGTCAATGGCGGCAAACACGGCAAAAGGCTTTTCAAACTGTTTCAGGAAATCAAAAGGATCGTGCGAATCAAAATCGGCGTCCTCGGGAAGAAAATCCGTACACACCGAATCCACGCAACGCTCCTCGCTCAGCGCCCACCACCAGGCCTCGATTTTCTGCTCCTTGCAGTACCGGCGCAATCCCTGCCAGCGGTCCATCTCATAGGTCCATTGCATGCCGGAAACATACAGAATGCGCTTGAACCCTTTTTTCGATAAAAATTCCCCGCCCATTTTGCCCACGGCTCCGGGCTGGACCCCGACTTGGGGAAATGGACTGTCGGCCAGAATTCCCGAGACATCCACCACGGGTTTCCCCCATTTCCGCAGGAATTCCATGCGCTTGTGATCGGTGACATTCGCGATGGCGCCGGCGACTTTCGGGTTGCGGATCAATTTCATCAACATGAATTCCTGATGGCCGGCGTCCCGCAATACCCAATTCCGCTTTTCATTGCGCCATTGATTGATGCCCTTGAGCATGTGGGCGTCCATCCCCCCTTGATTGAAACCGACCAGGCCGATCTCCATCCAATCGTCATCTGTAACGGGAAGGTGGGTATGAAAATCATCGGTATTCAGTGGAGTGCTCATACCTACAAGGTAACGGATCACGGTATGGGTGACAAGAGCGATTTTATATTAATCGTTTATTCTTACAGTTGACTTCTCGTGAAATGTCACTATATAAGTGACAAATGCAAGTTTTGCCCGCGCAACCGAACCAGAGTTTGTTGGAAGGATTGGAAGTCCTTTTGGCGGTCGCGCGTGCTTCCGAACCGGTGCGGGTCCGGGCGTTGGCCCGGAAAATGGGGTTGACGGCCACGCGGATGCAACGATATTTGGCGACGCTGGCGCATCAGGGGTTGCTGATGCAGCATCCCGACCGCCGTTACGGGGTGGGGCCGGGCATACACGCCTTGTCCGCGATCAGTTTGTCCGCCTCGGGCCTCGCGAACCGGGCGATGGAGGTGTTGCCGGCTTTGAGCGGGGCGGGAAGGGTGGTGGCGCTGGGAGTGTTGTGGCGGGAGACGGTCAGCTATTTGTATTTCAACGTGCCCGGGCGGGCGGTGGCGCGATCCTTGGGGCGGGAGGCGGATGATCCGGCCCGGAACTCCGTGATTGGCCGCGCGTTGCTCGCGCATGCTTCCCCGGAAAGAATTGCCGCGGATTTCCCGGGGGAGGAGGCGGATTTGCACCCCCTGCTCGACGAGGTGCGGCAATGCGGATATGCGCGCATCGACCGGGAAGGCGGCGAAATGGGTTTGGCCGTTGCCGTGGGGTCACCGCCCATCGCCGGCCTGGCCCTATCGGGCTGTTTTTGTGAATCGGAAATCAAGGGTCTCTTGTCCCGGCTGCGCGAAGCGGCGGAGGCCTTGATGGCCCCCAACTTGGAGAAACACGCATGAAGCAACAAGAAGAAACCTATGATGTGATCGTATGCGGCGGGGGGATGTCCGGCTTTTGCGCGGCCATGGCCGCGGCCCGGAACGGGGCGAAAACCTGTCTGATTCAGGACCGGCCGGTCTTGGGCGGAAATGCCTCCAGCGAAGTGCGCGTGACCGTTCACGGCGCCGCCTGCCATCACAGCCACGCCCGGGAAAGCGGGATCATTGGCGAAGCCCTGCAGGCCGAGCGCCGCACCAACCATCTGCATCCGAACGAAAACGGATGGATCAACAGTGTACAGGACATGGCCCTCTACAACCTGGCGGTTTCCGAGCCAAATTTGACCTTGCGCCTGAACACCGGAGTGCGGGACGTATTATTGGACAATGGACGCTGGGGAATGGAACAGCTTGGCGCGTGGCCCGCCGCCACGGACGAGAAAGGCTAGATGCACCGTCCCGCCTGTCATCCGGGCGCCAAAATCCAGGCCGTGAAAGCGTATGTGGCCAATGCCGAAACCGAACTGATTCTCCGCGGCAAACAATTCATCGATTGCACCGGAGACGCGCTGCCCGCGCATTTGGCCGGTTGCGAGTGGCGTTGGGGCAGTGAATCCACCGCCGAGACCGGGGAAATCCATGCTCCGGCGGACGCCTCGACGGACACCATGGGCAACAGCATTCACATTCGCTGTATCGACACCGGACGTCCGGCCCCCTACCGCGCACCGGATTGGGCCATGAAATACGAGGACTCCGCCTTTTTCTACGAGCAGGGCCGTCGTCCGAACGATCCCGAGGGCGGCTTTTGGTGGATCGAGATCGGCGTGCCCTGGAACACCGTGTACGACAACGAAACCATTCGCCACGAACTGACCCGACACGCCCTCGGCGTTTGGGATTGGATGAAAAATCGCGATGAAAAAATGATGGAGCGTTGCAAAAACTACGCCTTGGAATTCATCGGCCAGGTTCCCGGAAAACGCGAAAGCCGGCGGGTGATCGGGCGGCATTTTCTCGATGAAAACGAGTTGCAGCGGCGCGAGGTCTTTGCGGATGAGGCGGCCTATGGCGGCTGGTTCATCGATCTGCACACCCCCGGCGGTCTGCTGGCCCCGACCAGCGAACCCGCGAGCGCCTCCGGTTACAACGATCAATTGAAGGAGATTGCCCTCAAATACATCGGCCCCTATGGAATTCCGCTGCGTTCCTTGATTTCCAAGGACGTGGACAACCTCATGATGGCCGGACGGAATATTTCCACCACGCACGCCGCCTTGGGCACCGTGCGGGTGATGGCCACCTGCGGGCTCATGGGCCAGGCGGTGGGAGCGGCCGCCGCCCTCGCGGTTTCACGGGGCCTGTCCCCCTCGGAAATCGCCGAAAGCGAGATGGAACATGTGCAACAGCAGTTGTTGCGCGACGGCTGTTTTTTGCCCAATGTACACAACCGCGATCCGGCGGATCTGGCCCGGAAAGCCACCGCGTCCGCCTCCAGCACATGGGCCTTTTCCGGTCTCGGGGCCTGGGAGGCCGCCGAAGACACCGGCCTTCGCCCCGAATGGCTGAAATGCGGACGGGAAATCCCCGTGAGCAAGCACCTCTGCCAATGGCTCTATTTATCCGGGCCCGCCTTGGAGCGCATCGGACTTTGGTTGCACAATTCCGCAGACGAAACCGCCTCCCTGGAGATGTGTTTGCGTCCGGTGGATTCCCTCTGGGATTATGAAATCGAGATCCGCGAGCCGATTTGGCGAGGGAAAGTCGAGGTTCCGGGCGGCCAGGACGGCTTGCAGTGGATTCCGGTGGGCGCGGGGGATCTCGGGGAAGGCTGTTACCGGGTGGAAATCCGGGGCGACAACCCCGAGGCCGACAATGTCGCCTGGCGACTTTCCGGCAATTTGGCCTATGGCTGGGTGGGTGGACATGTCGTGGGTTCGGGCCGATTTCACTGGAACCGGACCCCAACGCCCTTTGCCATGCAATTCGATCCCCCCCAATCCGTGTACGATCCCTCGCAGGTGCTTGGCGGCGCCACTCGCCCCACCGGCAAGACGAACCTATGGTTCAGCGATCCCGGGCGGACGCTTCCGCAGTCCTTGGATCTGACCTGGGAGTCGGACGTGGAGCTGAAGCGGGTGGAAATCACCTTCCCGGGACAGATCTTCGTGGAAGTCCATGCCGAAAGCCCGTTTTACGTCGCCCCCCACATCGCCCGCAAGTACCGGATTCAAAGCCGGGAAGGGGAGGGGTGGCGGGATGTGCTCGTCGAAAGCGACAATCTGGAGCAACGGCGCCAACACGAGCTGCCGGAGAGCATTCGGACCCGCCAACTCCGCATCCTCATCGAAGAAACCCACGGCGCCCGCCGGGCCGGGCTGGCCGAAGTGCGGTGTTATTGAGGGGGGGCGATGCCTGGTTTTTGTTGAGAAATTGGTGGTTGAGTCGTTGAGTGGTTGGGTGGTTGGGTTGTCGGTTGAGAGTGAATGTATCTCTTACAACCCCTACGTTAACCTTTATAGTTTTCGAACCATGCGGCCGGGAAGGGATTTGAGTTGTCGTTTCATCTCCAGCATGATCACGCAGGTGGCCACGGTGGAGGCGCTGAGGCCGCTGCGGCGGATGAGTTCGTCCTGCCCCAATTCTTCTTTGCCGAGGGTTTCGAGAATTTTGCGCTCGTCGTCATTGAGTTGCACTTGGGGTTTGATGTGGTCGGGATCTTCCCGTCCCTCGGGGTTGGGCGGCAACAAATATTCGAATTCCTCGATGATGTCGTCCACGTCTTCGACGAGCTTGGCGCCGTTTTTGATCAGAAAATTGCAACCGCCCGCACTGGGGTTGTCGATGCGTCCGGGCACGGCAAAGACCAGCCGTCCCTGCTCGTTGGCAAAGTCCACCGTCATCATCGCCCCGGAGCCTTTGGCGGCTTCAACAATGAGCACGCCTTTGCTGAGACCGGAGATGATGCGGTTTCTTTGGGGGAAGGACTGCCGGGTGGGTTTGAAGCCCACCGGAAACTCGGTGAGCAGTGCGCCGTGGGCGATGATCTCCCCGGCGAGGGCTTTGTGTTCGGCGGGATAGACCTGGTCGATGCCGCAGCCCAACACCGCGAGGGTGCGTCCGCGTCCTTTGAGCGTGCCCTGATGTGCGGCGGCATCGATGCCGCGGGCGAGTCCGCTGACCACGGTATAGCCCTGTTTGGCAAGCTGAAAGCAAAGCCGGTCTGCGGTTTGGGTGCCGTAGTGGGTACAGCGTCGCGAACCCACCACTCCGATGGCATGCCGGTCCATGGGGGTGAGGGTCCCGCGCAC
>PXAS01000316.1 GCA_003565815.1 PVC group bacterium | reverse complement strand
ACGTCACCCCTTCCTTCAGCGAATCGGGGTCGTTGTGGTCGATGCTCAGCCAGATGTCATCCGACAACGCCAGCATATTCTCTCGTGTGCGTTCGAGGTCTTGAAGAATGTCGCGGATGATGGTGGTCATGGGGTTTTCCTTTTCAAATTTTCTGAAGCAGAGTTTTGATGCTTGTAACTTAATTGTCGGACAAATCCATAGGATGAAGAATTTCCTCCAACATGCTGCAAATCCGTTCGGATCTCTTAGTGAGAAAGGTTTCGTAATCGTCCCTGTTGATGCCAAATTCCACCAGATCTCCAATTGCGTGACTCTTCAATGTCTCAGTCAGGTTTTTATTTTTCTTGGCGAAACCTGCCATGTAGATGGAGGGTGCTTTGGCTTTGATCGTGCGTTTGTTGAGGTAGTCATCCACCAGGACAATGTTCATCAACGAATTGGTGCGCCATTTGGGAACTCCCTGAGTTCTTAAGAAGGCTTTCGGGAAAAAATGGTGATAATTTTTGCTGGTGGATGCTTTCAACCACCGATTATCCAGAACAATTTTGCCATTGGTTCTGAAAGATTTGGGATCCAGTTCTGATAACAGACAGATGACCATTTTTGAACGGGCATTCCCCACTGAAAACGATTCATTCCTTAGATCCTCTGCGGTCAGTCTGGGCATTTCTCCCTGATAATCTGGGACTCCTCCCTCAATGATTGTTTTCATCCTTTTGATATCAATGGGGATCTTGGTTTCAACTGCCGAACTGTATCGCTGAGTCAGGCCTGCGAAGTATATGTATTGCCTCAGCAGCTGATTCTCTCTTGTATCCACGCCCCGGTTGCCAATCTGACGGAAAAACCAGGTGAGAGGGATCAAAATCGAATTGTATGGGAGCATACGGGATACTGCGACCCCCACATGTGTGCGCAGGTAGTCAATCGCTGTAAACAGGGATTCTCTCATCAGAGGCCACTGGTCGATGAATTGATCCTTCTCCATTTTCAGGATATTCTGCCGCTTGATCTCCGGCGTGATGAATGAGGCCACACACTGGAGGACGGTCACCGGCGGCACACTGCCAAATCCTACAGATTCCAGATCTTTCTCCTCCTCATTTTCCATGAGCAACTGATACTGCTCCGCCAGGTCGAATTCTTTGTCCTGATCGTAGGTCTTTGCCACCATGATTTCGAAGAGGGTCAGCTCTTTTCCTCCGGTGTTGATTCGGGTGAAGACCTCACAGGCAACATCAATCTCATAATCCTCAATCACCACTGTGGAAAAATCATAGCCTTCCAGCCGTGTCTTGTAGTCGGAAACGCGATCCAGGTGTCCCGAATAATTCTGCGCCAACTCTCCCACACTGGCATTCAAAAGCTGATGCAGGGAAATGCAGGTGGCGTCTTCCACCGGTTCCGAAAACACCACCTCGTCTTCATCGCTCGGTTCCAAATCGAGATTGATACAGATATCTCGGTAATCCACCTCCTTATTGTCACGGGTGATCCGGATCCCTTTGCGGACCGCATACAGGGATGTAATCCGCTGCTGGCCATCGAGGACATACAGTATCGAATCCCCCTCGTCCGGTTCCGGAAGATCGATATTCCCCACATTCCGGATGTGACGTAACCTCGCCTTGGTTTTCCAGAGAATAAACGTGCCCAAAGGAAACCCCTTTAAAATACTGTCCACCAGCTTTGCAGTCTGTTCTTTGCTCCAGACAAAGTCTCGCTGGAACTGTGGAATTTTAATCTGACCTTTGTCAATCGCGCTGAACAGATCAGTATATTTCTCACTACGGTTTTTGGGTTGTTTCATGATTCTTTCATTTGGTTCTAATTATCAAAATCTCACAGCGACAACAAGTTGTAGCTTAAAGGTATGGGCAAAAGCCAGTCTAGATTCCGCAGGGAGGCATCGGCAACCTGGTCCAGCTGGATGCGACCAACAATCACAAGTCGGGTCGGGACAAGGCTTCACCACTATCCTTAACAATGCTCATAAATCTGTCCCGGTCGTATGCTTGATCCACTGTGCCATAAAGGGGGGCGCCGCGTCGTCTTTCACGATCCCCGTGGCTGTGGGACGGAAGATAGATTGGAGGATTAATTCTTTCGATTTTTCAGGAAGTTGATCACTTTCAAGTAATGCCAGGTAGGCATTGATCATGACCATGCGTTCCCGGGCATCGTTAAATAAATGTGCATTGCTGAGAAGCATTCGGACCAGAATACGGATTGCCCAGATCCCGAATACCGCCACGAGACCGACCATGCTTATTTTGCCTAATGTAACCTCAGATAGCTTTGTGGTTCCCAAGCCGGAATCAATCACCGCTTGGTTAATCCACCAGGCACCTGCACAGAAGGCAAGAATGGTGGCTACCGTGAAGCCAATCACACCCGCCATATGCCAACGGCTTTTGTTCCGCCAATATTTGATTGGTGCCTGTAACGCTAAGCCCTTTTCATAGAACGCCTCAAGCTCCTTGATGCGAGCCTTTGAGTCAGCAATTTCACGTTTACCTTTAGCCACAGCCCTGCGCAGGATCGCCCTATACTGGGCCTCTTGATCTCTCAGCTGTTGTTCAGACCGATTTTTCCAATCCTCGTATCCACGATTTCGCTCAGGTTCTGCTTTAGCAGATTCGGCAGCCAGATTTGCAAAACGGGTATGAACCTCCTGTAGGCTTTGGCGTATGTTTTCCATGCCTTGGTCTGGATCCAGACCAGCCTGCTGAAGTTCCACAAGAAATGCTGCATGAGCCGCTTCGCCTTGCTGTGGATTGAATTTACGAGAGGTGGCGTATTCCAAACAAAGCCCTGCAAGGTTTTTGTCTGTCGCCCAAATATCCTTGATATACGTGGCAATTGTCTGACCAGAATGAATTAGATTACGGTTCTGTGCATAAAACTGTAATATATGCTGTTTTAGTTCATTTTTAAAATTTGGATGCTGAGGGTTACCAATGGCTTGATTGCAGTCTTGTTTCAGACTGCTGACTTGTTGAAAAAAAGATGATGTTCGAGGCTTTTCATTTAGAAAGCTCCAGAACTCAATTTCAGCTTCGACCCATTCCTTCACCTCATTGAGCGTCTCGAAGAATGCAAGATTCCCGTTGGGCTGGAGATCAAGTTCCCACTGAATTGTAAGTGGATCGTTGGGTTGTTCATCTGCCATAATTACAAGTCCTCAAATACATTTAAGCCGGGTTGGTTATCAGAAAGATTGGTTTTACTGGTCTTATCTCTGGGGGGTGTAAGGTCATGGTTCGGAAATCTCACTAAGTTTTCGCTCAAATTCAGAAACCAACCGTAGTGCCTTCCTTACTTCACGATCATACAGCGGAGTTTCATTCCAATGCGCAGCTGGATTCAGAACCCGGTCCTTCATTCGAATGATCGCATCTACCGCTTCCATGGCTTCCAGATTCTTCCACGCATCCTGAGTCAGGAACTGCTTGAGCCGTCTCCGTTGACACTTAATCCTGCCTTTTTCTTCGGGACTTAAACTGTCATCGTTCTCAATATCGTCATCGGTGACGCTAATGAGTTTGTCGCGGTGGGCTGTTGGGATGCCGTCTAGGGCTTCATGGTAGAGTTTCATCGGCAACTGCTCACGCAAATAGTTCTTCGCTGCCTTCAAATGCTCGGACAGTGAGTGAAACTCCCCTGGTGAGGGGATTTCCCCGATGGCCACTCGCCGGAACTTTCCCGCTGTTTCCTCTGTGGCCTTTCGAAGCTGAATGGCAGCAGCCTCAAGGTCGTGAGCGTGGATGTAATCCTCCGCCTTTTGGATAGGCGATTTCTCGATCTTCTCCGAGATCCCATCTTTGGGATTCCCCTGGAGAGAGCGGAAGCACCATTGAGAATGCTCTGTACCGATTACCCGCCGGAACTCCTCAAAGAAGCCACGGTCATGTGTGAGAATGATTTTCTGGTAGTTTTCAAATTGTTTACCCAGTAAAATCTCCACGACCTTCATTCGGTTGTCCATATCTAAGCTGACTAAAAGATCGTCGAGAACGAGAAGTTTGAAGTAGTCCTGCTCATCTTCTTGTAGATTGACCTGTGAGGCTGCCAGTCTAACGGATAAAGCAACTTGGGTCATTTTCGCTTCATTCAAGTAGCTCTGTGGTCGTTTTATTACTTCGTCGCCAATCTTTAGGTGGAGTTCCAGAATCGGTTTTCTGAAAATACTGTTCTGTAGATTTGTCCCCGAAAAACAAGGAGAGCGAGTCACACCAAGGATCATTTGAATCGGTATGGTATCATCAGCCGAAAAGTGTTTCCGATAGAACTCTTGGGCCTTTTGGCTGATTTCCGACACTACGGTTTGTAGGGTAGACGCAAAGGTATCGGTGGATCTCTTAAAACTGGTATAGGCTTCCGCGCCCCCTGTCCCTCGGCTTCCCAATGGATTTGGATTACCGCTCCTAATTTGTCTCCATTGCTGAATTGGGGTTTTTCCGCCACCTGGGCGAACACAAAACGGGAGGAGCTCACTTTCAAAGAGTGGCCATAGGTCGAAACGTTCCGAATTCTTAAAATTCGAGAACCCGAAGAAAAACCGATATGTGATAAAATCGCTTGCAAGATCGCCCTTGACCATTGCCGGGACATTGAAAGTTCCGTGATCTGCCTCACTGATCCTAAAGGTTGTATCAGTTCTGGTTGATGTTTCGCGAAGAGTAAGGGCGATCTCTCCAGGTCTTGGTGTATCTACAGCTTGTTCGTGAGTGTTGAGGAGGGATTCGTTGCCTCCAGCTTGAAAGTACTTGGCGATAATACCCCGTGGCTGTTTACCCGCACTCTGCAGGAAAGTGTAAAGAGCCCAGTAGAGAGAGGATTTGCCAGAGCCGTTGGGGCCATATAGGAGGAGGTGACGACCTTCGAGGCTAAGGGAGAACTGGCGGAAGGCTTTGAAGTTCTGGATCTCTATTTTGTGGAGTCGGGACTTCACACCTTGCCTTCCTGTTTGATGACGGCGAGAAGGTCGGGGCTGTCGGCGGTAAGTCGGAGGAGGCGGTTGCGGATGGGGTGGTTTGGCGCGTTCAGGGTGGCGTGCAGGTGGGTGAGGAAGTCGAGCTGTTGCGCCTCGCTGGCCTCGGGATTGTAGGCGGCGAGGTGCGGGGCCACCACGTCGTGGAAGAGCAGGTCCCGCTCCGCCATGTGCTCGCGGAAGTAACACTCCATCACGCAGGCGTCGATGAGGTCATCGAGAAAAGAAGCGGGTGCGGCGGAGGGACCTTCTGCCTTTGCAACAAGCATACACTTCGCAAGAGTTGAAATGGTTGCCTCCGACTTTTTACTGACCTCGGGGATAGGAAAGTTTTGGAGGTAAGCGGGTTTATAGCGAAAATATCCGTTTGCAAGGACACTGCCGGAAGTCTTGAGATAAAACCAAAGAACCTTACTGTTCATCACCGCCAATAAGAACTCATAACTTTCCAAGACATGTTCGTGTTTGATGTAACCGTATAGGGTGGTCGTCGTGTAAAACTTTCCGACGCGGTCAATCGAGAAATTCCCTCCTAAAGAAATATCCGGTGCAATTAACTTGGGTATCCCTCCTTCATTTATTCCTTGTTTTCGTCCAAACTGGTACCATTCATCATTATCGAATCGCCCATTCTCCCGGCTACGAAGAATGCGTTCACAACGTTTCAAATAGCGCCAGCCTTTAGGGTAGAGATTTTGCAATTTACCGTCTGGTATTAGCTGAGGGATGCCGTCACGGCTTGAGTCGTATGGAAACAGGACCAAGTTATCTGAGTTAATTGTCTCAAAGCGATGCACTTGATCCCCAAGTAGAAGGGGTCGTAAAAGCCCCTTCTCGATTTCAACACTTTCCTCAAGTTCTGATGAAAAAGCAGTGAAGGTGTCTCCGTTATCCACTGCTTGTCTTAAGAAATAGACAGAATCTTTGCTAGTTTGAAGCCCAACGAAGATACGTAACAAATCACTCGTTCGTCTTTGGATGGCTAGAATCTGACCTATTGCGTTGGCGGACTCCATGGAAGGAAGAATCCATGGTTCATCAGATAAGGAATCTAAGGCAATGGCAGCGAAAGCTGAAGACTCAAGTTTACTTAACTCATCTTCGATAGATGTCGATTTCGATTCATCGGGGGCAACCCGTGCATATCTAATTGTTGAAGTTGGCGTCCGTCCCATCCAAAGGAGTGAAGAATAGGTGCAGGCTGAAAATATTTGATGTGCACCAAAACTAATAATTTTATGAACAGTTCTCTCTGTGGTGGCAAAGCGACGTATACCTTTTCCGAATGAGGCATTGACCCACTTGTCAGGATTGATAAAGTTTAAAATACCACTCGTATTTATCAATTGCATACCCCGTTCCATGAATATCACATAAAGATCAAATGAACCGGTAGCCGAACAGTAGTTCTCCTTATAGTATTTTGCAGCTTCGGGATTTGCTTTTTTAATTCCTTGGATTCGCAGATAAGGCGGATTCCCGATGACGATGTCGAAACCGTCCGCCAGTTTCCGCCCGAACATCCAATGGGGATCAAAGAAATCGGCCACGGATTGGGGATTGAAGGGATCCCATTCGGCCACATGCCTGGCTTTGGCGGTGCTCATGAAACCTAGACTGTTGGCAAGGATTTCGGCCAGTTCCTCCCGCAGGGCTTTGAGCTTTTTCTGGGCGGCGATTTTCTGGTCTCGCCGCTGTAGACCGAAGTGGCTGTGGTAGAGGCTTTCGATTTCCTTCTCGATCTGCTCCACCCGGGTATCGACAAAAAAATCCAACTGCTTTTCCGTTTCCGGCAACCGGATCAGGGTGTCCGCCGCCACAAACTTCGTCTCCAGATTCGGCAGGGGGCGGATGCCGTGGTTTTTGGCTTTGTCGCGGTTGGTTTTCTGGTCACAGACCAGGGAGATGAAGAAGCGGAGTTTGGAGATCTGGATGGCGATGGGCTGGATGTCCACGCCGTAGAGGCAGTTTTCGATGAGGTAGAGTTTGCGGCCGTAATCGTCATCGTTGTCTTCAAAGGTTCGTTCGAGGTCCTCGCGCATGGGGGGGGAATCGAGTTTGGCGAGCTGGGTGTCTTTCCAGAGCTGATTGCCGGGATCGAGTTTACCCAGAATGAACACCAGCTTGTGCAGGATGCCCATGGGAAAGGCTCCGGAGCCGCAGGCGGGGTCGAGGATCTTGCAGTCATCGATGGCCTGGATAAGGGCGAGCCGTTCCGGTTCGCTGAAGGCGTGTTCCTGTTCGGTGTAGGCGAAAAGGATTTCCAGTCCTTCCCGGGCGTCGTCTTCGGTCACCTGCGGACAGCGTTTGCACAATTCCTTGCGCAAGTAGGCCTTGAGCGATTCGTCCACCATGTAGTCCACGATGGGACGCGGGGTGTAGAAGGAGCCGGTCTGTTTGCGGGCGGTGGTTTTGGTTTCTTCGTTGTAGGAGGCGAGCAGGTTTTCGAATACTTTGCCCAGCAGTTCGGGATCGAGGGCGATTTCCTGGTCGATGGGGGTGTTTTCGACGATGGTGAATTTGTAGCGGTTGAGAATGTGAATGAGTCCGGCGACTTTCTCGTTTTTGCGTTTTTTGTCGCCGTAGGCGTCGGACAAGTCAGTGCTGTGCTCGCCATCGAAAAAGATGCGGTTGGGGACGGTGGGCCGCTTGGAGGGATTGCGGGAGAAGCCGTCGAGATAGCGTTTTTTGTTGGTGCCGTCTTCGGTGCGGTCCAGGCATTCAAAAAGTCCGCCGTTGAGGAAAGGGATGTCGGCGAAGGCTTCGAGGGCCGTATCGGGGGCTACTTTGAACAGATTTTCGTAGCGGTAGAGGTTGTTGATGTCGTAGGTGTCCCGGTTTTTGGGAAAGCCGAGGTCGAGGGCGAATTTCCGGTAAGGCGTGCCCTTGGAATCCTTGTCCATGCGCTGGTTGAGGGTGGCGAAGAAGAGGTTCTGGAGGATGGCCTGGTAGAAGCTGGACTCTTCGGGGTCCAAGGATTTCAGAAGGTTTTTGAGGTCTT
>PXAS01000186.1 GCA_003565815.1 PVC group bacterium | reverse complement strand
CGGGTTCGACCACTCCATATAGTGATAAAAACACTGCAAATCCGTGTACTGTCCACGTTCCCCCGCCTCCAACAGCGAAGTCCATGGACGGGTCCGCCGCATCCCGGCATGGAAAAGGATTATAGATCATCTCCAAACCGCTATCTTCACTATATGCTTTTATCGCCACAAACCGCTACATGTCTCAAGGTTGCGGCCTTTGCGCTCAACATCGTGTATATTCTCGTTTTCTGGGGCGTGATTTTGTCCGGACGTTTGCGGGTGGGGATTATTCTCCTGGGGAGCTATTTCGCCGTTGGAATGCTTTATGCCTTGGTTTATCTGCTTCCCGCATATCTGAAAGCAAAAATAGCCTACGGTGTGCCGGCACCACCTCTGGAGTTTGAGCTGGGCCCCCTCAATAACCTGACGCGGACCGTCCTTGCACGAATGAAGGTGCTCGAGAGCAAACATCGACGGAGTTATTTCGGAAAAAAACGCCTTCACACTCTTTATGAATGCAGCATCGAAACAGAGGACGGTTTATGGAACTACTCCGCAGAGACCCGGGATGAAAGACTCTTGGCCTGGTGTTTTGAGTTTCAATCCTCCAAATCCAGCTTGCTGAATTACAGCAGGCAATCCGGGCAAGGATTTTTTCTGCGTTCGGATGTGCCAGGATGATGATGACAATAATCTCCGCATAGGCAACCTTCAACATCCCCCGTTCCCCCTCTCCCCCGCATCCCCTGCCTTTACCATTGACTTTACCGGGGTAGGAGACATCGTTTCCCCCTAACAGTTACGAGCCCCATTTCACCACGCGTGTCCTGCTCCCCCAACGCGGAAATCACATCCACAAACTTGCGATGGTCGTGTTCGGAATAATCAAGCCAGTAGAAAGTGGAAGGCATTACACGAGATTTATCCCGGAATTATAATTTGTTTTTGTTTCCCCTTGTCAGCAACTACATACTGGCCACAAACATGACACGTTCCAAACAGTTGGAAACACAGTTACCATATTTTTATACACTTATCTGCATAATTTATTCACAACCATACAGCTGAACGTGTCCGTCAAGTTCATTTGGTATGAACTCAAACGTTGAGTTATTAGGACCCGTACCTTTGTTGAAACCTATAAAATATCCAGGCAAACGGGCAAGAGAGAAACTCTTGAAATCCATAGTGTCGCTCATGTTTATTTCCGCCCTTAACAATACTTCACCAATTTTCCTTTTGTTTGCCGAAAATAGTTCAGGAATTGATAATTCGATCATCCAAAAATATTGGTCTGGCAAACTTTTCTCAATCACGCTACCGTATTCTTCCAGCTTATTAAACGCATTGTCGCCACCCCAACTTTTCAACCTCGTCAAATGTGAGATGTACTGATTTTTATTAATCAAAAAGGGGCGAATCACAATTAAAGAATGCTTCGCGTATATCTCAAGCCTACGCTTCCAAATGTTATTGGAAACTGGATGGTTGTTGAAAAGCTCGAACAAATAATTCATACCGATTATTTCCGCATGGACGGGTGACAATTTCACAGACTTGGGAAATGTCGCGATCACATGCGCCACCCTTCCTGCCACGGGTGCCCTCGGTTTTTTGCATTGCGACAGCTCCCTTGATTTCCCCCTGGTGTGCAAATAATGCCTGGGAATGCTGTAATTTGAGCCAAAGTTGTCATCGTGGCCTATATACATGCTCACCCATGATTCGCTGGGTATGTATTTCGTTTTCCCCACTCGAAAGTACGACGTCTCCGCGCTTGGGACCCAAGTGTTTTCGTTGAAAGAGTGCCCAAAGACCGGGATGGCGTGATAACCGCCCCCCCCGTTTTCTGAGCTTGTTTCAAAAACGATGATTGCGGGATAGCCGGATTCGATGCTGGCATAAATATATTTTTGAAAAGGGGGCCGATTTTTGTTAGGCAAATACCGATAATCTGCGGAAACTGTTTTTATTCCAGCGGCCTCAAGGATTGTTTCCATTTCCTTTATCGACATCCCGCCTCCGTCCTCACCACCAGCTTTTCTGTTAGTATGATCTATGCCGATGATTTCATTCATTTCGGCATAAGACAAATCAGCATCTTTAAATCGGCTCATCACGGTTTTCAATGCCACGTGCGCACAAACATTACTGACGTTGTTCTGCTGGCAATAAATATATCCTTTAATTTCATATATTTTTCCATAGCAACGACATTTATGAATCCTGGCTCCGTGTATGTAATCATCATTAGGCCTTTTATAAGATATCAACGACTCGAAAATCCGTATCTTTTCTTTTCCCCCAAACGTGTCTTTCTTGACGATTGCATACCCAATAAAATCGGAGTCAGTTAAATTTTCTATTTTTTCTTTAGACTCAACTTGCGCGTTGAAAAACGACAGGCGCACAACCATTGAATCAACTTCGGCCCCATACCGGGTGGTGATGTCATCATTTTCTTCTGCCAGCTCTTTAGCGGAATTTATGTCAATTTCTTCCCAGACCATGGTCCGCCCATCGTTTACGCGAACTTCCGACATAATCCGCTTTACTGGAAAAAAACCCTCTCCAAATTGCTCCATTGTGAATTTGAAATTTGAAAATGGACGTTCAATATTGATGATTTTAACGTTTTTGGATACGGCCTGTCTTGCATATTGTTTCATAATAAAAAACATGACGTATCATGTTATTGATACGTCATGCCTCCATTTTTATTCGTTTAATTCAGGATAGGTTAACCAACCATCAGGTTGGAACCTCTGGAATCCTTTTCGAAATTGGACAAATAATCCAAATATTCGGGAACCGAAGCGTTGGTGAATTTCACGTCTTGCTTCACCGTCTGTTGCGATCCCACGTTTGCAAGTTCTTTGTTTAGATTCTCTCTTCTTTTTTCGAACGATTTCTTTCGGGTCATGTTGTTATCATTTCGGGTTCTGGGTTCAACCATGTGTTTGAATGATTCTTCACAAAGGCCGCGGGTCTATGAAAACCGCGTATCCGTATTGGATGTACAGTAATACAAGTGACTCACATTTCTCTACTTATCAAGCTTAAATCCATGGAAATTTTTTCTCGGGAATGACAGAGACTCTTTCGGGCTTGAGAACATCAGTTGGTTTTCACCTTCCCAACCCCACCCCATCCAGCCACTCCTTCAGCGCCGCTTTGGCTTCTTCGCTGAGGTCCTGGTCGGGTTCTTTGGTGCCGGCGTTGAGTTCGAAATAGAGGTTCAGGTCGAGGTTGTGCTCCTGCTGGATTTTGATGAGGTCGGCGATGTGGTCGCCGATGTCCTGGATTTGGGAGGAGTCGACGGGGGCGCGGTGGGTGTAGCGGGTTTCGCGGACCTGGGCGCCACCTTGTTTGGTGGCGCCGGTGTCGGTGACTTGGAAGTGGGCGTGTTGGGCCTGGCCGGGGCCGCAGGGCCAGGTGTCGCGGGGGGAGGATTGGGTGAGGAAGCCGGCGGTCATGGCCATGTTGACGGCGTCATCGACCAGGGTCCAGGGTAACGGCAGACCGCGTTGGGCGGAGAGTTGCCGGTGGAGTCCGGCGGCGTTGGCTTTTCCTCCCTCCCATGCCTTTTCGAGCACGGCGGGAAGCAGGTCCACCGCCCGGATGGGTTCGGGGGCGCCGCGGAGTTGACTGTCGGCGGTGAGGATGCCTGCGGGTACCTCCTCCCGGTACAGGGACACCTGCCCGGAGATGAGCCAGAGATTTCCTTCTTCCACCGCGGTTTTGACCGCGGTCTCCACCGTCCCGGGGGCGGCTTTGGGGACTTCCTGCGCTTCCTCGTAGCCGCCTTTGTCCACCTGCACCACGGTGTCGCCGCCAAAATAGGCTTCGAGGTCGGCCAGGGTGACGGCATCCTCTTTCCACAGACCCGGCGCATTGCCCGGCGACAGCAGTCCGGGCGGCAGTTCGACGAGTTCCGCGTGGGGGGTGAGCACCACTTCCAGATCGGGGTCCCGCAGGGCCTCCTCGTCCGGACGACGCCGCCACCAGGTGCGCACGCTGCGGTCGGGCCGGGTGAGCTTGAGCACGAATTCCCCGGCCACGCATCCCTCCACCAGGGTGTCGAGAATGGCGTCGGCGTTCAGCATCTTGGGCAGATGCGGCAACTGCGCGAAGGCTCCCGCCAAATCTTTCACCCGCCGGAAGCTCTCCCCTGCTTTCCACAGGTCGTAGGGGCCATCGGGCAAGAGGGAATCGGCGCTGACCTGGCTGTCCTGCAAGCGGCCGCGGTCGTCGTTTTTGATGGTGGCGAAGATGGGTTCGTCCCCCAGCTTGAGCTTGAAGGCATGGGGCTGGTTGTCCCGCCCCACCGTCACCACGATGGACCAGGCCTGGCGGATAGCGTCGGGGGTGCGTTTTTTGGCTTTGTCCAACTCCACGGCCAGACGCTGCAGACGCTGGGCGTCCACGCTGCCCTGCTGCTGCTGTTCGTGCAACTCGGAGCCGACCTGTTCCCAGGCCAGCAGATCGGCCACGACCGCGCGGCTCTGTTCCAGGCCGTCGCGGCTCGGGGTGTACAGCACCACCGCGTTCCGGTACACCCGGGGTTTGGCGGCGCCGGTGGTTTCGTTCAGAAAGCGCACCGCCTCGGACGAAGGTTTGTCGGATTCCCCGGCGGCTTCCAGTCCCATGACCGCGAAATGGAATTTGACGTCGTCCTCGATGTCGTTCGGGGCCTCCGGCAGGATGTGTACCCGCACCCCGAAGCCCCCGGCGCCGGAGGTCAGTTTGGACTGGCTCTTGACCACTTCGAGCAGGCGGCTGTCCACCAATTCCCGCTGACTTTCCATCTGCCGCCGCTCATACACGGCAATCCGCTGGTGCGGCAAGGGGTCGATGCGCAAGGTTTCCGCCGCGAATTCGGGGTTGGCCATATGACCATAGACGAGGCGCTCTCCCTGAATGTACGCGCGCACGAGCCGACCGTTCCCAGTAAAATCCATCGGAATCGTTTCTCCGTGACCAGAGGAAACCGGGGCGGCTTGCGGCTGGCGACCCGTGACCTCCAAAAAACGGCGCCACAACGGTTCCGTGGGCCGCACCCGGCCTTTCTCCCATCGGCTGTTGGTCACATTGGTGGTGCCCAATCGGTCCGCAAGCTCCGCCTGGGTCCACCCTCTGGATCGGCGAACCTGACGAATGACTTCAGGAGAAAACGATAAATCGGCTGACATTTCCGCATGATTTAACGCGTGTTAAACTTATGGGTCAACCAATATTTCATTGAAAGAGAAATGTCACAATGATTTTAGGGTCCACGCAAAAATACATTCACAGATTTGGAGCGTCGAGGCGCGTGACCTGCAAGGCGCGAAAACAAAGGAATATTAGCAATATTTCGTGTTTTCGCAACGCCGCAGGGCGCGATGCATCGGCGGTCAAAATGTGAAGTTATTTTTGCGTGGACCCTTAACCCGCGAACTCGGAGATGCCCGTGACGATAAAGCAGGGGCATCCAAGCTTGAATTCTTCGCCCAACCTCACTAAGCACGGCACAACTTTTCAACCCTCAAACCAGGACCGCATCCCATGAACACCCCCTCCTCCCGTCCCGTGCCCCTCGGCCTGAAACCCAGCTTCGGCTATGGCGACCGCATTGGTCTCGCCACCCCCGGCCACGTGCTGGCCGCAAAAGAATTCGGCGGCGATATTCTTCCCATTTTTCCACAACAGTCCATTCGAGAGATGACCCGCACCCAACGCAGCGCCAAAGAAGTCATGGGCGACGCGCTCCGCGGCATGTTGGACGCCGGGTGGGACGGGCCCACGGGCGCCGATGCCGACCACCTGAAAAACGAAGCCGACGTCGATGTCACCGTGGAGGCGGGCTTCACCTTTTTCACCATCGATCCGTCCGATTTCGTGGACGAAAAAGCGGACGGGTACGATCTCGAAACCCTTTCCGGAAAATTCGAGGAAGTCGCCCCCGAGATCGACTGGATTTCAGAATACAAGGGAAAATCCGTCACCTTGGGCAACGGCACCGTCATCGAATTCGAAGTCGAGGCCGTGCAACGCGCCGCCGTGAAATATGGCCGGGCCCTGGTTCACGCCCGAAAATTGGCCGATTATATTCGCAAGGTCACCGAAGCCAAGGGACAGGAACACGAAATCGAAGTCAGCGTCGATGAAACCGAACAACCCACCACCTTGGCGGAGCACTACATCATCGCCGACCAATTGATCCGTAACAACGTCAATCTCGTGTCCCTGGCTCCCCGCTTCTTCGGCGAACTGGAAAAAGGAGTGGATTATATCGGCGACGTCACTGCCCTGGAAAAAAGCATGGCCGACCACAATGCCGTGTCCGAGGCCCTCGGCCCCTACAAGCTCAGCCTCCACAGCGGTTCCGACAAACTTTCCATGTACACCCCCTTCGCCCGGGCCACCCGGGGACGCTTTCACGTGAAAACCGCCGGCACCTCCTATTTGGAAGCCATCCGGGTGGCCGCCAAACACGATGAAGCCCTCTTCAGGAAAATCATCGACATTTCCCGCGCCTCCTATGAGCGCGACAAAGCCACCTACCATGTACACGCCACCTTGGCCGACGCCCCCGAAACCGGGGAGGTCACCGACACCCACGTGCTCGAACAACAGTATTTGGAATGCTGGGAAGACGTCCCCGAAGGCCTCGGGTTCACCGCCCCCGGACGTCAGATCCTCCACTGCTGCTTTGGCACCGTGCTCACGCATCCCGAACTCGGACCCGCCCTGAAAAACTGTCTCGCCGCCCATCCCGACACCTATGCGGAGGTCTTGCGGATTCACTTCGGCAAACACTTGGACGCCTTGAAAAAAGGCATCTGAGTCAGACCTTCTCCCGTCCCGAGGCCTGCGGCACCAGTACCCGCAACGCCTTGGGACGGATGCTGATTTCCACGTCCGCACCCGATTCAACCAATTCGCCATCCACTTGAATCGGCTGTGCGGTTTCACGGTGGACCGTCATTTTCTGAAACGGCTCGATGTGAATGTCCGACACTTGGTGAATGGACCCGTCAAACAGTTTGAATAAATTGGGGATCAGTTTGGGGATGTCTTCCTTGAGGGCGCAAGTGAGCCAGAGATATCCATCATCGGCGGCGGCCTTGGGGGCAATTTTCGCCCCCCCGCCGTATTGGGTCAGGTTGGCCACCGTAAATAACATGGGCCGATTGTATTCCCGCTCTTTCGCCCCATCGATACAGACCCGGAATTTTTCGGATTTGTAGTCAAACAATTCATAGGCGGCGGCAAAGACATACGGAAAAATGCCCCGCACCGGCGATTTCTCGAAGGTCTTCACCAAGGCCGCGTCCCAGGCCATGCTGCACGTGACAAAAAACGGGCGTCCATTTGCCACGCCCACGTCGATGCGCGTGGATTCCGCCCTCACCAATTCCTTGGTGGCCTTGCTCGGATTCAGCGGTATGCCGAAATGGCGGGCAAACCCGTTTCCGCTGCCCGTGGGGATGACGCCCAACACCGTTTCCGACCCCAACAATTCGCTGCCAATGGTGTTGATCACCCCGTCTCCCCCCACCACAATCAGAATTTCCACGCCGTCCTCAATCGCCCGCCGGGCCTTGTCGCGGCCATCACCGGCCGATTTGGACACTTGCAACGTCACTTCCCGACCGTCACAATCCCAAAGCTCGGAAATGGTTTCCAGCAGAATGCGCATGGAAACTCCCAAACCGGAATTCGGGTTGATGATGACGCGCACTTTTTTTCCAGCGGTTTCCATAAGGTCATTCTTTGACCAAAAAGCGGCGAAAGCGCAAGTACATTTCCAGTTGGAGCCCGTTCGAAATGGTTTTTGGGGTCAAAAGCCATGGTTGATCGCTTTTTGAGGGGGGCGAAAGTGCGTTTTTCGGCCCGTCCCAAGCTTGACAGTCGCGGGCCCGTTCCCTACTTTGAAGAGGATCGACACATCCCCAACCCCGATTGAATTATGAAGCATATTCTTGCCTTGATTGACGATGTTTACGAAGACCTGGAGCTTTGGTATCCGAAACTCCGCCTTGAAGAGGAAGG
>PXAS01000416.1 GCA_003565815.1 PVC group bacterium | reverse complement strand
CCGTGGAGGCCGAGTGGGACACCGCCCTCGCCACCGCCATGCGCACACGCGCCCTCGGCTTCCACGAAGAACAAGTCACCGATCAGTTGATTGGGGACATGCACGAATTTTAAAGAGATTCAGATTCCCCCCTGATCCAGGCGCTGCCCTTCCATTATCTTTTAAAGTGCTGTTGCATTGTTCCGTGAAGACACTCTCGTCTTCAAAGCCCGCGTGCGACTTCGGCATTCCCTCCTACGGCTGATTTTTTGAGAAGATGGTAATCGGAGTTGTCAACCCGCTGATCTCCGCGGGGTCCCGCGAATGTGGAGGATGATGCGAAGTTTTTTTACCCTGCGGATGCTTCGCCGTCCTGCGGATTGTTTTTGGGGAAGAGAATCCTGCGAATGGCGATGCCGTCCCGCGAATCATTTGTCGTTTCTTCTGGGATTCCGACGATGATCCGCAGTCCGGCGAAGCATCCGCAGGGATCACCTTTACTTCTATTTTTGAATTTCCGATTTCACAGCACTCAGTCCATTAGCGTGCCCCCGTAGGGATCAGCGGGGTTTTATGGCGGTTTTATACGGAAGACCTTGCGCCGGTCTTTTTTTCAACTCTCAAAAAATCAGCCGTAATTCCCACCCAGCATGCCCCTTTTTTATTTGACCTGATGCCATTCAGGCCTATGATATGATCATGATGAAGTTATTCAAATCCTTACCATTCTTATTCGCCGCTTCCATCATCCTCTTCCTTGCTTCCTGCGCGGACTACGGCAGTGTTTCCCAAGTTTTGCCCGAAAACGGTACGTACCGCGGCGGGTTCATGGATGAGGGGAGCATCCAGGTGAACCTTGAGTTCACACTTGAAAACGGCATCGTCACCGAAGCGTCTTTCCGTCATTTGGTTGGCGCGGATCCCGCGTACTACCTTGGTGTTGAGGATGAACCCCAAAAGTCCGTGGTCCAACAATACCACGATGCCCTTCAGTATCTTGTCGGCAAGCCACTCTTGGAATATTTGGGCGAACTCCACCACCCGGAGAACATTGTGCAAACGGAGGTGGACGGGTATTCCGCAGCCACCATTCGCAGCAACAAAATCATCTCCTCCATCCGGGACGCCTTGAACCGGGGCGTGTACAGTTATTGATTCAGCCGCGGCATCGATCGTCATATAAAAAATACCGGTTTCGCGATGCCCGCCAAACCGGGTAGACGGACGCTTGTCAGCCATTCTCTCACGGATTCAGGTCAAAGGAAATTTTTTCCGGCATTTGCTGGATATCCCCCGGAAGTGGAACATATTCGCGTCATGGAGCATTTTCTCGACTGCAGCCGCATTGTCAATCGATGGAACCGTGACACGCCGCCCCGCCTGTGGGTGGCGCCGGGGGACCGGGTGACGTTGCAAATGAAGGATGCCAGTGACGGGCAGGTGTGGCCGGGCATTTCCCCGGAGGAGTTCGCGCAACTCGATCCGCTCCGCATTCATGCTCTCACCGGACCGGTCGGCATCGAGGGGGCTGAACCGGGGGACCGTTTGGTGATCGAAATCGAATCTTACGAGCACGAAGGCTGGGCCTGGACCAGCATCATGCCCGGACTGGGTCTGCTGCCGGACGACTTCCCGAACCGGTTCCTGCACATTTGGAAGCTGGAGGACGGGGTCACCCGCTCCATGCCGGGCCTGGAGATTCCCTTGGCGCCTTTCTGCGGTATCATCGGGGTGCAACCGGCCGCGTCGGGCGAATTCCGTACCCGCCCCCCGGGCATCAACGGCGGCAACATGGATGTGCGTCATTTGACCGCGGGCAGCCGTTTGCATTTGCCGGTGCTCACACCGGGAGCGGGCCTCTGTGCGGGTGACTGCCATGCGGCCCAGGGCGACGGTGAGGTGTCCATCAATGGCATGGAAGCGCCGATGACGGTCCGTTTCAAAATCGATCTGCTCAAAAAAGCTCCCCTGACCGGACCCTATGTCGAATGTCCGGGTCCGCTGGAACCGGAGGCGTTTCGCACCTGCGCCCACCATCTGTTCGTGGAATCGGACGAAGATGCCCGCGAGGCCGCCCGGCGGGTGGTGCGGCGGGCGGTCGATTATCTGGTGCAGCGCCTCGGGCTGTCTCCCGAACAGGCCTATGTCACCTGCAGCGTGGTCCTGCGCCTGAAAATCAGTCAATTGGTGAATGTCCCCATGATCACCATCACCGGCTATCTGCCCGAAGCCATTTTCTTGGAACCCTCCCGTCAACTTCCCGCCTGAGGCCCCGATCATGATCCGTCTCGAACAATCCGAGCACTGGTTGCTTTTACCCCATCAAACCCATGCGGCCCTGGCGGGTGAATTCGCCCGTCACTGGAAAAACGAGCTGTTCTCACCGCCGGATCCTTTTGCGCACGTGCTGGACGCCGTGTCCCGTCACGATGACAGTTGGACGGCACGGGACAGAACCCCGGAGCTGACGCCCGACGGACATCCCTCCGCGTTCTCCCGCGAATTGGTGGGTTCCTATGACGCTTTTGAGGATATCGATCTGGCCGCGTATCTCCACGTGCGCGGCGAGGCCACCGAACGGGCCGCGAAACGCGACCCCTACAGCGCGATCCTCATCTCCATGCACACCGTGAATCTGCTCACGGAACAGGCGGATCTCTCCGGGCTGTCCGATGCGGACCGGGCGCTACACGCGGGATTCATCGAAGGACAGCGACAACGGCAAGAGGAATTGAAAGCGGATCTGCTCTCGCGTCCCGAATTGGCTCCCTTTCTGGAAGAGGACCATTTGCAACGCGCGTTCGAGTTTCTGCAGGCCTGCGACAGCCTTTCGCTGCTGGTGGGCGTGGATTATCCCGAACGTTCGACACTGCGTCACGCCCAGACCACCCGCTCCGGTGAAAAAATGACCATCCAATATCTGCCGTTACCGGAATTCCGGTATCGACTGACCCCCTGGCCACTGGACGAGCCGGAGGTCATCCTGGGAATCCCCTATCGGCGGGTTCCGAAATCCTCCTGCGCCTCCCTGGAGAAGTTCCGGGAAGCCTATGCGAACGGCGACACCTGTTTGCGAAGAATCACCCTCATCGGAGACCCCGTATGAATCCCGAAGCCCGCTTGACCGAATTGGGGATCGAACTCCCGCCCCCGCCCGAACCCGGCGGCAATTACCTGCCCTTCCGGTGTTGCGGAAACGTGGTCTATCTCGCCGGCGTCATCAGCATGTCCGCCCATGACGGGACCTGGACGGGGCAGGTGGGCGCGGAACGCAATTTGGAGGAGGGACGGCTGGCGGCGCGGGTTTGCGCCCTGAATGCGCTCGCGGCCCTGCGCTCGGTCACCGGGTCCCTCGACGATGTCAAACAACTGCTTTATCTGGGCGGTTACGTGAATGCGGTGGCCGGATACGGGGAAAGCCCCTCGGTGATCAACGGCGCGTCGGACCTGTTCGCGGAGATATTCGGAGAGGCGGGACGGCACGCCCGCGCGGCGGTGTCGGTGGCCGGGCTCCCCCGCAATGCCACCGTGGAGATTCAGCTCACGGCCGAGATGCGAAACGCTGAAACCGGGGCACCAGCCAGCCCCCCAGAATAAGCTGGGCGGGATGGTAAACCAGCAGGGGCAGCACCAGGAGGCTCAATTCGATTCCATGCTCTTCTCCGCTGAAAATCATGACCGAGAGCGGCAATCCCATGGCGATGGTTTTCTGGCTGCCGCAATAGAAGGCGGTGATGCGGGAGGCCGGCGGCAATCGCAGGCGTCCGGCGCCCAACCAAACCAGAAACCCGCCCGCGAACAAGACGAGGAGTACGCCGAAGAGGGTATAGGTCAGGTCCGCGCCTGAAATGCCCGTCCACACCTTTCGCAAAAAACTCTGACAAAATGCCGCCCAGACGATAAAGAGAATCACCCCGCTGTTGAAGCGGCGGAAAAAAGTTTTGTGCCGGCCGAAAAGGGTTTTCAGGCGGGGACGGCAGAGTTGGCCCAGCACCAGCGGAAAGAGAATGGTCAGAACAATGTTGCCCAGCATGCCGCCGATGGCGACCTGTCCGTCCACCCCGCCCGCGCCCATGAAGGTGACCGCCATCACCGGCACCAGGAACACCCCGATGACCGAAGACAGGGTGCAGTTGAACAGGGCTCCGGTGACGTTTCCCCGCGCCAGGGTGACCAGCGCCACCGCCGAGGTGACCGTGGTGGGCGTGAAGGCCAGGAGGAGAAACCCGAGCCGCAAATCCTCCTGCACGAAAAATGAGGCGCTCAGCCAAAGCCCCAACCCGATCATCATGGGGAAAAACAAATAGGTGCAGAGTTGCACGTAGAGATGCAGCCTCCATTCCAGAAAGCCGCGGCGCAACTCTTCCCCCGGCAACACCACGCCCTGATTGAAAAAAATGAGAAATACCCCGGCAAGCCGCAAAAAACCAACCGGGATCAGGCTGTCTTCCCCGCCCCACTCCGGGGCGATTCCAGCCAACACCACGGACAGGAGGATGCCGATGACAAATGAATTTACCCGGAGAAAACGTTTCATGATTGCAGGCTCCTCAGTTCGTTGACCAGTTGTTGCACGGCCCGGCGTGTCCAAAGCCTGCCCTTTTCGTCCGTAGCCCGGGTGGCGTCCCCCATGGTACCGCTGGGGGTCAAGTCACGGGCCGTCCAGGCAAAAGTGGCTGGGGCGGCTTCGGGTCGCAACTCCGGTCCCTCCAGACCGGCGTCGATCCACTGGACGTCGGCCCGCTCCGGTTTGCAAAGCTCCGGCACATGTGCGTAGAGCACCGAACTTTCGTATTCGCCGGCGTGAATCCCGAAGGACTTTTCCCGCGCACAGGCTTCCGTGGGCGGGAACGGATTGAGCAAATGGATGGTCCGCCCGCTTTGAAGTCCTATCTCGCGCAACAGCGCGCGAAGCAACGGCAAGTTGCCCCCGTGGGTGTTGAGAATAGCCACTTCTGAAAACCCCCACCGCGCCAGTTGCGCCAATCCGCTCCGCAGGCAGGACGCGAGAATTTCCCGGTTCACCGTCAACATTCCCGGAAAACCGGTATGTTCGTTGCTTTTGGACACCGTGATGGACGGAGCCACGAACACCGGCTCTTCCGGATCCAGCGCCTCCGCAACGCCCCGCAACAGGATTTCCCCGATCAACGCATCCGTGCCCACGGGCAAATGCGGACCATGTTGCTCGATGGCGCCGACGGGGAGAATCACCAAAGCCTTTTTTTCTCCGGCGGCGGACGAAAGGCGCGCTTCCGACATGGCGGGCAGATAGCGTTTGCGAAGTGCGGCGTCGTTCATGCGTCCTCGCCATGGTTGGGAAAACGGTGGCGTTCGATTTGTCCGAGCAACGCGTCCAGACGGCCGCCTGCGATTTGGATGGGCGAACAGGTTTCTTCCGCATCCACGACACACGAGACTTGCGCGCGGAGGGCGGCATCGGTCAAATCCAACCCAAGTCCATCCATTCCGATGCGATAAAGGTCCAGACCGGTTTCCAAACGCACGTCCCGAAGCACGCAATCCAGCCAGTCGGCCAGATGCGGGTGGACGTGCAAGAGAACGATCCGTTTGAACCCGGATTCGGACACGGCGTGCAGCAGATTCTCCAGCAAACGGCTGCCGGTGATCAGGTCCAAGGCAAACACTTGGTCTTGCGCCTGGGCCGGGCAATGGCGCAAGGGCGGCAGCACCAGAAAGCGCGCGTGCCCGCGCCCGGTTTCGGCGGAGCCGATCTCCAGCGCCTGTCGCAACACCTGCCCGCCAATCCATTCCTCCGCATCCAACGGCCACTCGGGATCGTGACGACAAAAGGTGTACACCGGCAACAGGACCATCGCTCCCGCCCGCGCACAGGCGCCCAATTCCGGGCTGGTGCGGCGATGCCAGGCATGCGCGGTTTCCGCGTGATAAAGCGGAAAGCCCTCAGGCATGATACACCGTCTTTCCACGGAATACGGTTTGGAGCAAATCACCGGGAGCGGTGCGGGTGATCAGGGTCCCGGTCAGGTCACGGCTGTTTTGAAAATGCGGACGGGTCAGATCCACCACCACAAAGGTCGCCGGCCCGCCTTCGCTCAAGGTGCCGGGGATTTCCGCGCCCCAGCGTGTGCGTCCGAAATTTGCGGTGGCCATTTTCAAAATTTCCCCCGGGAGCGGGTGACGTCCGTCCCCCCACTGACTGCGGGCCAGGCGGTAGATGAAATCCAGTTCCCGGAAAAGATCCGGTCCATTGAGAATGCCATTGTCGGTGCCCAGCAACAAGTTTACCCCCGCTTTCATCAACTTGGCCACCGGAGGGAGCGGCAGCCCCAGGGCGGCGTTCGCGCGCGGATTGAGGACGGCGGTTTTCCCGGAGGCGGCCAACAGGTCGATCTCCGCATCCATGGCCACGGTCAAATGCACCACCAAATCCGGGTCCAACAACTCCAAGGCCCGCTCCAAATCTCCCTTTCCGGTTCGGGACAAACTCAACGCACGGTACCCGCCGTTTTCCAGACAGTGAATGGCCCGGGCACGATCTAAATCGCGGGTGATGGACCGCACCTCCCGCCAGGCCGCATCGGTGAGATCATTCATGGTGCTTTCCGAAAACCCGTCCGCCACGGACAACATTTCCTTCAGCTCCTCCGCAGCGCCCGCGGGCAGGGGCCGTTCCGCATCGGACAACTCCGCTTCGGACTGGGGAGAGACCTTCAATTGACCGAGGATCAAGGAGCGGACGCCGCTCAGGTCGGACGCCTCCCGCAATCGGCGGGCCCCTTCGAGGCCCTGTTCGCGGAAATCCACGTGCGCCACCGTGCCCGAGGCCGCCATTTCCCCGAGAAAGCCGCTCATCTGCCGCACATGGTCTGCGGCGGAGATGGATTCCAGGGCACGGTATTTGTACCCATGGGGACGAAAGAACGCCTCCTCCAAAGTCAACGGCACCGCCACCTCCGGGAGGAAGCAATCGCCCACATGCGTGTGGGCATTCACCAATCCCGGAATCACGCCGTACCGACACCCCCCGGCCTCCGTGGCGGCTTCCCCCAAAACCATCCCGGTGATTTTCCCCGCTTCCCAGGCAAACGCACCGCATCGGACCGGGGCCACATCCGGCCCTGCCCATACCACGCAGTCTGTTATCGTTCCTTGGCTGAAATCACGCATCGGGTACAAATATGTCGATTTGAAAAAAATCCGGGAAATGCACCCGGGATTCCGTTTGTATTCCCTCCTATCCATCGTACCGAAATGCATGGGTGTCAACTGTTCATGACATCGCAAAGGCGCAAAAATGAAGAATCTACCCCAATTGCAATTTATCACCTGGCCGGAATTCCATGACATGGGTTTCGATCTGGCCGGCCAGTTAAAACAAACGCGGCCCCACTCCTGTACCATCGTGTCCGTGGCCCGGGGGGGACATGCATTGGCGCGCCTGCTTTCGGATTTTCTCAAACTCCCCATCTTCAGCGTCAGCATTCAGTCCTATCAGGACTTGCAACAACAGGAACTGCGCATCACCCAGGAATTGAATGTCGATTTAAAAGGGCGCAACGTGCTGCTGGTCGATGAAATCATTGATTCCGGAAAAACCCTGGTGCGGGCAATGGACTATCTCAACGATTTCGGCGCCGGCAGCATCACCAGCGTCTCCCTGCACGTCAAACCCGGCGCCATCCGGAAATCGGATTTCTTCGTGGAGGAAACCGAAAAATGGGTGGTCTATCCCTACGAAGTCCGCGAAACCATCGAAGCCCTGCAGCCCATCTGGGAAAAGTGTGGCCACGCCCCCCGCCACCTCCGCGATACCCTCCTGGCGGGAGGACTCAAACCCGAATGGGTGGATGCGTATTTGACGCCTTGAGTTCATGAAATTGGCTAGAGCTTGTTCGGAAAGGGTTTAGTGGCGAAGAGGCATGGTTTATAGGTTTTTGAGAGGGGGCGAAGGGGGACAGGAGCGCCGATCGCCGCATCGGCTGGGGCGTAGGGGGACGGGAGCGCCGATCGCCGCATCGGCTGGGGCGAAGGGGGACGGGAGCGCCGATCGCCGCATCGGCTGGGGCGAAGGGGG
>PXAS01000113.1 GCA_003565815.1 PVC group bacterium | reverse complement strand
TTTGGGTCACAAAGACCGGAAAATCACCTTTCGTCACCTGCTGATGCAAACTTCCGGCTACGGGTTGACGGAAGCGCCCGGAGAACGCTTTGCTTACAATGACCATGCCACCAGCCTTCTGGCCTGGATTCTGTTTTATCGGGTCTATGAGCGCGATCCCATGCAATACGATGAAGTCCTCAACGGAGAAATCTTCAGGGATTGGATGGAATTGGAACATCATTTCACCGCCATTCACCGCAATTCGCCGCGGGGACGCCTGCGGATTTCGGCGCGGGATCTGGCCCGGCTGGGTCTGTTGCATCTGCGCAACGGACGCTGGGAAGGCAAACAAATTGTCGATGCCGATCTCCTGCAAAGCGTCATGAACGAAACCCTTCCCATGGACATGCCCCGGTCCCGTGGGGAGGATGCGGAAGAAATCCCCGGGCTCAAGTCGCTGGGCGGGGGCAAAAATGAAAAGAACCATCTGGGATGCCTCGGGTATTTCTGGTGGCAGAACCATCTTGCCTCCGACGGCAACAGATTGTTGGCTGCCGCCCCTCCCGGCACCCGCATGGCAAGCGGTTATGGCGGCAGGTTTGCCATGATCCTCATTCCCGAGTACGACCTCGTGATCGTTTGGTTTGATGTTCATCGCGGTGAAGTGTGGAGCCCTTTCGATGAAATCGGCAGACAAAAAGTCAACGACATGCTCAAGGAACTTCTGGCGGCGCGGGTGTGACTGGAAAAAGCGTTCGGTCTCCCCCGAAGGCTTTTTTCCATGTTCAGGCTTTTCCACCATACTTTCGAATGCCCCCTTCGCCCCAGCCGATGCGGCGATCGGCGCTCCTGTCCCCCTTCGCCCCAGCCGATGCGGCGATCGGCGCTCCTGTCCCCCTTCGTCCCAGCCGATGCGGCGATCGGCGCTCCTGTCCCCCTTCGCCCCCTCTCAAAAACCGATCATCCATGCCTGTTCGCCACAACACCCTTTGCCGGGACGCCCGACACCCTTCACCCCAACCATCCCAACAGTCGGAAGGCGGCCAGGGCGGCGAGGATTTGCACGATGACTTTGAAGGGCGTTTGGGGAATGTGCTTGAAGATGCGGCGTCCGAGCAGCGCGCCGAGGACGATCCCGGGGGCAAAGGAGAGGCTGGTGAGGAAAGTCTCGGCGGTGATCATGCCATGGACGATGAAGATGGGAACTTTGATGACGTTGATGATGAGGAAAAACCAGGCCATGCTGCCCATGAAACGGTGCTTATCCAATCCGAGACTCAAGAGGTAGAGGGTCATGAGCGGACCCGCCATATTGCCCAGCGTGGTGGTGACGCCGGCGAGCACTCCAAAAAAGACGGCGTAGAGGATGTGGTGGGGAAGCTTGTCCAACTTGAAGCGTTGCCGCAGCAGATCCAGGGTCAGTTGAAAGAGCACCAACCCGCCCATCATCAGGTCGAAGCGCTCGCCGTGAAGGTGTCCGAGGGCAAATGCGCCGAGCGCCACTCCGCAGATGGTGGGCGGCAGAATGCGGCGCACGACTTTCCAATCGGTGTGTTTGCGGTAGGTTCCCACCGCGAACAAATCCGCGAAAATCAGGAGCGGCAACAAGGTTCCGACGGATTCGCGGGTTTCCTCCATCAAGTTGGCCAGAAGGATGGCCGCGAGAATGCCCACCCCGGGCACGCCGGTTTTGGCGAATCCGGTGAAGAGGGTGATGACATTGCCCCCCAGGACCAGCGGCGGAATCATTGCGCGGAATCCGCGACGATGCGCAGGGCCAGGCGACAACAGGTCAGATACTCGTCCAGATCCGCGTATTCTTCGGGGGTGTGGGGATTGTGCTGTCCGGCGCCGAGGGTGACGGTGGGCACGCCTTTGACGTTGAAGAAATTGGCGTCCAAGCCGCCATTGGTCACGTGGGGACGGCAGGTGAGCCCCAGGGCTTCTTGGGCGGCACGGGTGCGGGCCACGGCGGGTTCGTCTTCGGAAATCTTGAACGCGTGATAGTCTTCATGTCTGTTGAACGTGACTTTCCCGCTGCGCCCGTCCGTGCTGGTCACGGAGGCGGCCGCGTCCAAAAACGCATTTTCAATGGCACCGGTGATTTCCTTGAGAAATTCGGGATCGTGACTGCGGGATTCGCCTTTGATGCGCAGGCGGTCGGTCACTTGGTTGGTGGCTTCGCCCCCTTGGATGACACCGACATTGCTGGTGCCTTTGCGTCCGTCTTTTTCGATCAGGCCGAAATACCCTTGCTCGGAAAACCGGGCGATGGCTTTGGAGGCGACGAGAATGGCGGAGACGCCCCGCTCGGGATGCACCCCGGCGTGTGCGGCGGCCCCGCGGATCTCCACGTCCCAGCGATGGGCGCCAATGGCGCCAATGATCACCTCTTCGGGATCGCCGGAGTCGATGTTGAACCCCATGGCCGGATGGCCGAGATCGGCGGGATTCATTTCCTTGGCGCCCCAGAGGCCGATTTCCTCGCCCACGGTGAAAAGCAGGGTCAGGGGCGGATGGGGCGCGTTTTCGCGTAACAGCGTTTCCACCAACGTCAGCAACACCCCGCAGGCGGTGCGATTGTCGGCGCCCAGGGCGGTGGGGCCTTTGGGGACGATGCGGTTGCCTTCGCGCACGGGTTCCACGCCCCGCACCAGGGGCACCGTGTCCATGTGCCCGGCGAACATCAATCGGGGCCCGTCCACGGTGCCGGGGAGTTTGACGATGAGGTTGCCCATTTCGAAGTCCCCGGGAATGCGGGTGTGGGCGTCATCCTCCATGATCCATTCCGGCTTGCATCCGGCATCGACCAGGCGGCGGATGATGAGGTCGGCGACTTGTCGTTCGCGTCCGCTGAGTCCGGGCACGGACAAAAGATCCATCAGGGTTTGGATGGCTTGGTCTTCATTCAAGGCATGGGTCATCGCTTATCTCCAATCATCTTCGCCGGGGTCAATTTGAAAGCGCAAGGACTTGGGGGCATCCTTGCCATAGAGGGTTTTCAGTCGTTTGAGAATGGCCACGGAGGCGTTTCGTTTCAATTCCGCCAGCCACACGTTGTGGTCCACGTAAATGGTGAGCACGCCTTTTTCCCATTTTCCGGGGCGGGAATGTTTGGCGTTGGTGGCGCCCACGAGGTCCGCCCACTTGGGGTCGAGATCGGAAACGCGCATGGGGCTTTCCAGTCCCATGCCTTTCATGACCCCCGGCATGACTTCGGCGAGCATGTGCATGCGCTTGGGCGGGGGGGGCATATACTCCGGCCCCAAGTCGTGGCGTTCCCGTTGCATTTGCAACCAGCCGCCGTCAACCTTGTGTTTTTTTGCGGACATGGGCACCATGAAAAATCGGGAGGCCTATTTGTGCCGTGCGCGAATGATGTCCGCCAGAAATTCACCGAGCGGATTGCGGACCCTGCCGCCGTGCCAATAAATGGAAATGTCGCGGGTGGGGGCTTTGCCGGAGAAATTTTTGATGACGCAGGGTCCATTCGGGGCGCTGCGAACGAACATCTCCGGCACCACGCTCAGCCCCATGCCCAGGGCAACCATGTTGTAAAGAGTGCCCAACTGTGAGGTCGAGCAGGTCACGTGCCGCTGCACGCCCTCGGCTTTGCAAAACGCGTCGATTTGGGCGCTCAGACAGTGCATGGGTTGCAGAATGATGGCGTCCTGGCCCTGCAACATGGAGAGCTTCACTTCGCCGCTTTGGGACAGCGGGTGTTTCGGGGGCAGAATGGCATACAATTCTTCGGTAAACAGCAATTCCGAAACCAAATGGTCCTCCTCGACGGGCGGACTCATGATGGCACAGTCGATTTCCGCCCGCACCAGCTTTTGCATGAGGCGGTCGGTGGTGTCTTCGGTGATGTGCAATTCGGCCTCGGGAAAACGCTTGCGCAGTTCGCCCAGCGCCTCCGGCAACAAAAACGGGGCGATGGTGGGAATGGCGCCGATGGTGAGGCTGCCCTTTCCTTCGAGCACATCCTGTTGCACGGCTTTGCTTGCGGAATTCACCTCCGCGAGAATGCGTTGGGCCCGGGGAAGCAGGATCCGGCCCGAAGGCGTCATCTGAACGGATCGGCCCAGACGGTCAAAGAGCCGCTGTTTCAGCTCGTCTTCCAGTTTGAGGATCTGTTGGCTCAGTGAAGGCTGGGTGATGCCACAGCGTTCCGCGCCCCGACTAAAGGACCCGGTTTCGGCAACGGCCACGAAATATCGAAGTTGATGTAGTTCCATAGAATGTGGCTATACTACACATGTCGGCTTGACGCAACAGAAACCTTTCACTATCTGAATAAAAATCAATCCATGTCATTGGAGAAACCTTATGCATCACCCCGTCGATCTCGTTGACCTCGCCTCCAGATATTGGCAATCCGCCGCCCTCAATGCAGCCGTGTCCCTGGGCGTCTTTGACGCGCTGGCCAAAACCGCGGCCTCCGCCGAAGTCTTGGCGGAAAAACTGGCGTGCGCCCCTCTGCATTTGCAGGCGTTGTTGGACAGCCTTTGCGGTTTGGAAACCTTGGAAAAAATCGACGGCCGGTATCGAATTCCAAATGACATGCAACCGCTCCTGGATCCCGACTCCCCGGATTCACTCTTGGCGGCCCTGAAATTCAATGGCGATTTGTTCGGATTGTGGCTGCGGCTGCCCGAGTGCGTGCGCACGGGCAAACCGGCCCTGCCCGACAACCCGCATCTGGGAAACGACCCCGAACGAATGAAACGTTTCGTGGAAGGCATGCACAGCCGGGCCGGCCTAATGGCCCGCGGGGTGCTTCCATATCTGGTGTTTCCCGAAAACACCCGCTGGCTGGACGTGGGCGGCGGTCCCGGCACTTTCAGTCTCAAATTACTGGAACGAGATGAAAGCTTTCGGGCCACGGTGCTGGATTTGCCGCCCGTCGTCGCGGCGGCGGCGGAGATCCATGCCGGAAAAGCGGCATTAGAGCGGCTCACGTTCCAGGGAGGGGATTACCACACCGCCGAATTCCCCGCCAATCAGGATGTGGTCCTCTACTGCGGGGCCCTGCATCAGGAACCGGAAGAAGGCATCCGCGCCCTGTTCCGCAAAATGGCCGCCGCCCTCAAGCCCGGCGGACACCTCTACGTGATCGATCTCATGTTGGACGCCGACCGAACCACACCCTTGTATTCCGCCCTTTTCCAGCTCAACATGATGCTCATGCGCCCCGCTTCCCGGGTGTATACCGTGGAACGCCTCAAGTCCCTGCTCCATGAAACCGGATTCAGCTCCCCTTACACCCAGCACATCGAAGGCACCCCCTACACCATGGTGCGATCCACACCCGAACGCTGATTTGGAACGCGGATATGCAGGCACACCCTTCCGTCAACCTTCCCGAAGCCCTGGACCTCTGGCCCCGCGGCAAAACGCCCATGGCGCGCCCCGATGACGGGTCCTTCCCCAACCTCCGGGTTTACTTGCCCTCGCCTGAGCATCGTACCGGAAAAACGGTATTGATTTTTCCGGGCGGCGGATACGCCTTGGTGAGTTCCGCGAAAGAGGGCCATCGTCCCGCGCAACTGCTCAATGCCCATGGCATTGCCGCCGCCGTGTTGGAATACCGCCACGCCCCCCACCGTCATCCGGTGCCTTTGATGGACGCCCAACGCGGGTTGCGGGTGCTGCGCCATTGGGCGGAAGCGCGGGGACTGGACGCGGATCAGGTCGGGGTCATGGGCTTTTCCGCGGGCGGACATTTGGCCGGAAGCCTGGCCACCCAGCCGGAAGTCTCCGCCGGGAGGATCGGGGATGCCATGGATGCCGTATCCTTTCGACCGGATTTCGCGGCCCTGATTTATCCGGTGGTGAGTTTCACGGCCACAAGCAGTCATTCCGGCTCCAGGAACAACCTGTTGGGCAACGCTCCCGATCCCGCCCTGGCGGAGGCCCTTTCCATTGAAAAAGCCGTCTCCCCCGGAACGCCGCCCATGTTTTTGGTGCATGCCCAGGACGACCTTTCCGTCTCCCCCGCCAACAGCATCGGTTTGTTTGAAGCCTTGACCCGTCAGCAGGTCCCCGCAGAACTCCACATCTACCCCAAAGGCGGCCACGGATTCGGACTCGCCGCCAACCATCCCTGGGGCGAGCTGTTGTTGCATTGGCTCCGCCAAGGTTGACCTTGGCGGATTTTCGCCTATTTTAAGGGGTCTGTCCCCACTTTTTGAAGGGGTCTGTCCCCATTTCCACCCGAAAGGAATCCGATGCCGAAAATCGAAATCTATTATGCCGAGATCTGTGGCCTTTGCCACAAAGCCATGAACTACCTGAAGTCCCGGGATTTGCCGTTTGTCGCCCATGAGGTGCATTGGGACGGCGGGCGTGACGATTGGGTGCCGGACGAAACCGTGGCGGAAATGAAACGTCGCGCCGGGGACGTGGATTTCGTTCCCCAGATTTTTATCAATGACCGGGTACACATTCCCGGATGGCGAAAATTGGAGCCCATGATTGAATCGGGGGAGTTTGACCGCATTCTCAAAGAACAAGGCGTAATTTGAACATGCCCGTTCCGCAACCAGACGAAGATGAAATCCTCGAACCGGCGGACTTGAACGCACTGCCGGGCGGGACGAGTCCGTCCGGTGGCGGATGGGGATGGGCCTGGATTGCGGTGGTGTTGCTGGCCCTGTGGGCCGGAGGGGTGTATTGGTGGTTCGGACGGGACGCCGGGGAGAGTCCCGGAGAGGAGGTCGAGCAAGTGCGGGATGAATTGCCTCCCGAAGACGCGGACACGCCCGAACCCGATCCGCCGGTAGCGGAACCCCGGGAAGAAGCGGAAGAACCCGAACCGCCGCCAGAGCCCACCCCGGCGCCCGAACCGACCCCGGTGCCCGAGCCGACCCCGGTGCCCGAGCCCAGCCCGGAACCCACGCCCGAGCCGACGCCCGAGCCAGTGCCCGAACCCACGGCCACCCCCATTCCGGAACCGACCCCGACGCCCCTGCCACCGCCCCCCACACCCACGCCGCGGCCAGCGCCCACCCCGACGCCCGCGCCGGACCCCAAAGGACCGCCCATGATTCAAGTGGAGGAACCTTTGCACGGAATCGTGGGCAGTGAACGCGGCGAAACCGGACGCTACGGCAATGAAACCCCGCGCGAAGTGGAATTGCGGCGGCCATTCAAAATTGCTTCCCGACACGTGACCAACGCCGAATTCCGTGCGTTCCGTCCCGAACACAACAGCGGACGGTTCCGCAACGTCGATCTGAACCGCGACGATTTGCCCGCCGTAAACCTCAGTTGGAACGACGCGGCCCGCTACTGCAATTGGCTCAGCGACCAGGAAGGCCTCCCCGCGGCGTATTATTGGGACGTCGACATCGAACGCATGCGTTTGGTGGACCCGCCCAACACCGGCTATCGGATGCCCACGGAGGCGGAATGGGAACGCATCGCCCGCGGCGGCGAGGAAAACCGCCTCTTCCCCTGGGGCCCCGGATTCCCGCCGCCAGACAGCGCCGGCAACCTGGCCGGCGAGGAAAGCGAGTCCCTGCTGCCCCGCTTCATCCGCGGCTATCGGGCCAAACATGCCGGACCCGGCCCCGCGGCCGACGAACCCCCCACGGCCTTCGGCGTCACCGGACTCTCCGGCAACGTCTCGGAATGGGTGAACGACGGCTATGAGATCCCTTCCGCCTTTGGCGGTCCCCTGGTGGATCCCACCGGCCCCTCCAACCGCCCCTTTTACGTGATCAAAGGCGGAAGTTGGCGGGATTTTGCCCCCGGAGACCTGCGCGCCGCCCGCCGCCGCTTCGGCAATACCCCCCAAGTGGACGTGGGATTCCGGGTGGGGCGGTATTTGGAATGAAAACTTACCAGAGATGCGTGCGGGCGAAGGCGTGCCCGGATTCGGTCTTGAGGTAATGGGAAAAGGACTTGGCCTTGCTGCGATGCGGAAAGGCCGCGTAAAATGTCACCACCCAGGGCTTGTGGGCATTGGTCTCCTCGATTTTGCCCCGGTTGTGTTGGGCGAGTTTGCCTTTGACATTCGAGGTGGTGCCGATGAATTCCTTTTCGGGATCCTCCACGCTTTTCATGCGGTAC
>PXAS01000320.1 GCA_003565815.1 PVC group bacterium | reverse complement strand
TCGCCGCACCGGCTGGGGCGAAGGGGGTCGGGAGCGCCGGTCGCCGCACCGGCTGGGGCGAAGGGGGTCGGAGGATGTCCGATGATTTCATGCCATTTTGCGTGAACAGTTTCGCCGGACTTGATATGGGGAAGGGACGATGAACCCAACATTTTTATCCGAACTGACCGCCGCGATGGGTGACCGAACCTCGCACGGCGAATTGACCCGCGGTATTCACGCGACCGACGCCAGCCATTACCAAATCATGCCCCAGGCGGTGGTCTGGCCCCGGGACGAGGCGGACGTCGTCCGCACCTTGGAATTGGCCGCCCGGCACAAAGTGCCCAGCACCGCGCGGGGCGCGGCGACTTCGCTTTCCGGCCAGACTCACGGGCCGGGGGTGATTCTGGACGTGTCCCGCCATATGAACCAAATTCTGGCCCTGAACGCGCACGAAGGATGGGCCCGGGTTCAACCCGGGGTCATTCGCGATCAGCTCAATGCCGCCGCCGCCGAACACGGGCTGCAATTCGCCCCCGATCCCGCCACCACCAGCCGGGCCACCATCGGCGGCATGATCGGCAACAATTCGTCGGGCACCCGCTCGGTGCTCTACGGCAAAACCAGCGACCACCTGCTCTCCTGCCGCATCGCCCTCGCCGATGGGCGCGTGCTCGATTTGCATCCCGCCAAATTGCGGGATTGGGAAAGCGACGAGGCGGGAGAACTGTTGCGGGGACTCAAGGAAATCATCGACACCCATCGCGACGCCATCGCCAAACGCTTTCCCAAAGTCATGCGCCGGGTCAGCGGCTACGCCTTGGACGCATTTCTGGACGATCCCGCCGAAACGCCCTGGAATTTGGCCCGCCTGATTTGCGGGAGCGAGGGCACCCTGGGCGTTCTTCTGGAGGCCACCGTCAAGCTGGTGCCGCTGCCCAAAGCCACCTGCGTGGTGGCGGTCCACTTCAACGACATCCTCGAATCCCTCCGCAACATCGAACCCATGCTGGCTTTCGGACCCTGCGCCATCGAATTGCTCGATCACACGGTTTTGCGGGAGGCGCAAACCAACGCCAGTACCCGCGAAATCGCCGATTTCATTGAGGGTGCGCCCAAAGCCATGCAATTGGTCGAATTTTTCGGGGAGGATGCCGCCGACGCGGCCCAAAAGGCGGCGGCCATGATCGGGGACCTCCAAAAACGCGGCGTGGGATATGCCTGGCCCCTTTTTGCCGATCCCATCAGCCAGCAAAAGGCCTGGGACGTGCGTCGATTGGGGCTGGGCCTCATCACCAACGTCAAAGGCGCCACCAAGGGACAGGCTTTCGTGGAGGATGCCTGCATTCCCCTGCCCCATCTCCCGGAATACATCGAAAAGCTGACCCGGAAATGCCGGGAGGAAGAGGTGAATCTCATCCTCTACGCCCACGCTTCCGTGGGCGTGCTTCACGCCCGTCCTGAATTGGATCTGCACAAGGAATCGGATGTCGCGAAAATGCGGAGCATTGCCGAATACGCCTTCGACCTCTGCGTGAAATACGGGGGCGCCTGGGCGGGCGAACACGGCGACGGATTGGTGCGCGGGGAATTTATCGCCAAATTTTTTGGACCCGAGGTCTATGGCGCCTTCAAGAAGGTGAAGGCGCTCTTCGATCCGCAAAACCTCATGAACCCCAACAAGCTCATCGATCCCCCGCCGATGACCACGCACATGCGCTATCAGGTGCCCCACTATGCCGAAAAAGCGGCGGCGGCGGAAAAAAAGGCACTCTTCCACTACCGCGCCCAGGGCGGTTTGACGCTTGCGGTGGAGCAGTGCAACGGCGTCGGCGCCTGCCGCAAACTCGGCAGCGGGGTCATGTGCCCCAGCTTCATGGCCACCCGCGATGAAAAAGACAGCACCCGCGCCCGCGCCAATGCCCTCCGACTCGCCATCACCGGACAACTCAAAGAGGGCGACGGCGACGCGGCCATGGCATCCGACGAGATGCAGGAGGTCATGGGACTCTGCCTCGGATGCAAAGCCTGCAAAAAGGAATGCCCCAATGCCGTGGACGTGGCCAAGATGAAGGCGGAAGTCCTGCAACGCCGCCACGATGTCAAAGGCACCCCGCTGGGCACACGCCTGGTGGGCGGACTGCCCGCCATGGCTCGTTTTTTCTGCGGCCCGCACGCGCCCTTGATCAATTGGGGGATGAACCTGCCCTTCAAGAGACGCATGCTGGAAAAAATCACCGGGATCGACGCCCGGCGTCCGCTGCCTCGTTTCGCCACCCAATCCCTGCGTCAGCGTCTGGGCGACACCCGGTCACGCGGCACGCCGGACCGGGGGGAAGTCGCTCTCTACATCGATTCCTACACCAACGCCTACGATCCGCACGTCGGCGAAGCCGCCCTCGACCTGCTGGCCGACTGCGGCTACCGCGTCCATCCCGTGTTTGCCGGCGACAGTCAGCGCGCGCGCATTTCAAAAGGTCTGTTGCGGGAGGCCAAAAAACACGGCGAAAGCACCCTACGCAATCTCGACGTCTGGGCCGCCCGGAACATCCCCATCCTCTGTCTGGAACCCAGTTGCGCCTCCGCCCTCAAGGACGACTTGCCCGATCTGCTCGATGACGAAGCCCTGGGACACAGGGTATCGGCCCTGATTTTCCTGGTGGACGAATTTCTCCATCGCGAAAAAATCGCGGTTACCCCCAAGTACGACAAACTTCTCGTGCATGGCCACTGCCACCAAAAAGCCCTCTTCGGCGTTGCCGGACTTCGGCCCCTGCTCCCGGGGGCAACCCTGATCGACGCCGGTTGCTGTGGCATGGCGGGCGCCTTTGGCTACGAGCACCGCGACCTCAGCTTCAAAATCGGCGAAGACCGCCTTTTCCCCGCCATCCGGGCCGCGGCCGAAGACACGGTCGTGGTCGCCAATGGCTTCAGTTGCCGTCACCAAGTCCACGACGCCCTCGGCGTGATGCCCAAACATTTCGTGGAGGTGGTGGACGCTCATGCCAACGCGGATTCATCAGCAAGCGAAGAGGGTAATGCGGATGGTCACCAATAAGTATCGGACCACGGATAGCCATGCCGGACCACGGATGGAAGAGAGGGGGTGCCCACGGATATTCCGCGCCTGCCTGCGGGACGTCCACGAATGGAAGAGACAAGATAAAACAGGATTTTTTCGGCTATCCGGCTTTCAATGAGATGCAGATGATCAATTCCAGCAGTAAAAACCCAATCCCGGAAAAACGAGGGAATGCCGAATGACCCATCCTGATGCTTCCACCGCAAGAGATGTTTTGTTTCAAGTTGGAGGGAAGGATATGGCTCGGTGCGCACGGGTTTACCCCAACCGGTTTCACATCCTTCTGAATCTTCTTCGGAATGGCACAAATAAAGAAAGCCTGATCAAGGGTGCGACGGAAATCTGCGATGGCATAAAGGATGACGGCCTTTTGAGATGCCTCCTTGGGCTCGCCCCCCCCACATTGACGAAGCATTAAGGGCGATTGACAAGATGACCCTTGAACTCGTCAAACACCTTTCCGCTTGGAAGCCATGGGTATATTTCAAAGGCTACACCCCGGAAATGTTTGCGGCCCTCGAAGGGAGCGAAGCCTTTACACTGCCTCTGTACCGACTTTACGACCTGATCCTCCCCCGCCTGAATCGTTACAAGTTTGTGTCGCCAACCTTCGCCATGCCGCCCGCGTCAAATATCGGGGCACACGCTTCCCTGAACCGCCCTTTCCCGGTACCAATCATATCCGTCCCATCATCCGGACCAAGGATCTTCTGAAGGTGAAAGCAACAGGTAATTTGTTCCGCGCCGCCCGCATGCATGGAGCATACCGGAAATTCAAGGGTCATTTCAAATGATCCGTGATGGACATTACGGGTTGTTTTGCCTTGATTCCGAGTCCCCGCTCGGACATGTACACTTGGCATGTTCGGTTTCCTCAATGCCCCGTGTTCCGGTTGCAACAGCCGGGAACATTCCGTGTATCGCGCACACTTCTGCGGTCTGTGCAACAGACTGCGCCAGGACTATGGCCTGCCCATGCGCTTTCTCGTGAACCGCGATGCGACCTTCCTCTCGCTGTTGGGCACCGCGCTGGCCCCTGCGCCCGCGCCTCCCGTCACCGCAATGTGTTGCAACCCGATGGGCAAACCCCGCCTGGTGGTGCAGGACGGCGCTGCCGTCACTTATGCCGCCGCCGTCACGATGTGCGGACTGCAAGCAAAACTTGACGACGAGTTGACTGATCGGCGACGCGGCCCTACCCGCTTCGCGCTTCGCGGCATACGCGGTTCCGTATCCCGGTCGGTCTCCAAGGCGGAAGCTCATTTGAGCCAAAGCGGCTTTCCCGTCGACGACGTCCGGGAGATCCTGGGCGAACAGTCCCGGATCGAACAATGGGCCACCGGTTGCGGGAACCCGGATCTGGAGGCATTGAGTCGGCCCTCCGCATTCGCCTTCGGCAAAATCGTCGCCCACACCGGAGAACGATCACGCGATTCGCTGGAGAGGATCGGGCAAAGCCTGGGACGTCTGGTTTACACCTTGGATGCGTGGGTGGATCGCAAACGGGATGAACGAACCCGGCAATTCAACCCTTTTCTCCTACAACCTCGGTTGATCCACTCCGTCCCAGACCTCGTGGGCCGGGAACAACACGCGATTACCGCCGAATTGCGGGATTTGCCTCTTTTGAGTCACCGGGAGGTTCTCGATGTGATCCTCGGTCGCAATTTGCAACGGACCTGCGCCCTCCTCTTGGAGGGCAATGCTCCCGCACAAAAGGACTCAAACAAGCGCAAATCAAAAAATACAACTCGTCAAAACCACGCTTCCAACTGCTGCGATGGAGGCAACTGTTGTGATGCCTGGGATTGCATTTTCTGTTGTGACTTCTTGAGTCCCAGCTCTTTTGATTGCTGTGGGGATTGCGGCTGTGGTTGTGACGCCTGCTGCGACTGCACTTGAGCGCCTTCTGCCCAAAGATCTCACGGATTCAGGAATCAGAAGGTATATCTCGCACCAATCGTGAAGTTTCGTTCGGGCCCGACATAAATGCCCTGACGCAACCCGGCGATGTATTGCTCGTCGGTGAGGTTGTTGATCGCGCCGAACACACTGAGATTTTCGGTGACCACGTAGCGGCCGGTCAGATCCAGCGTGAAGTGGCTCGGCATGCGCCCACCCCAGGTGCCGGTCTTGTCAGTGGTCAGCTCGCGGACGTTCATGCCGTCGCCGTAGGTTTCGCCGGTGTAGTTGAGCAAGAGGGCGGTCTGCATGCGACCCTGTTGATAGGCCAGCGAAACATTCGCCACCCACTCTGCGGAATCCGGCAGCCGGTTCCCGTCCAACGCCTCCCCGGGGCGGTCCTCGCCGAATTGCGCGGTCGGAATCCAGGTGGCATTGGCATCGAGGCTAAAACCGTTTTGGAAGTTGTATCCCGCGGCGGCTTCCAGCCCCCGGATCAGGGCGCTGCCTTCATTCGGATCGCGGATACCGGATACGCCGGGATCCACCTGATTGTCAAAGTCCATCTGGAAGACGGTCAGTTCGTAAGTGAAACGGCCATCTCCGCCGCGTACGCCGAACTCCAGATTGATGGAGGTTTCCGCATCGGTGGGGGGGGTATCCACGCCCACCACGCTCCCAACCAGCGGCGGCGCGAAGGCGCGGTACACACTGCCGAACAGTTGCGCGCCGGGGCGCAGTTGATACGTGGCACCCAAACCGGGCATCACCTCGGTATTGGAGAATGTGTCCGCGCCGTCCGCGCTTCGCAAATCTTTTCGCTTCTGTTCGTAAGCCTCCACGCGAACCCCGGCGGTCACCGCCAAGGATTCGCTGAGATTGAAGCGGTTCTGGGCAAAGACCGCAAGACTCTCGGCGGAATCCAGGCGGTTGCGCAGCGGGGTCTGGTTCGGATTCCGGGGCGTGGTCCGGTCCGCGCGTAGCGTCACGTCCTCCATCTCCTCATCCATCAGTCGCAAACCGACTTCCGCTTCGTTCTCGGTGCCGAACAGGCCATGGTTCAAGGTCAGCCGCGTGTCAAAGCCCCGTCGGGAAAAGGCCCGGTTGTTCCCCTGAACCTCGTCGGAAAAATTCCAGACCCGGAAGCCCTCCGCGTTCACCGTGGTGGGGTTGTCGCCGTTGAGCTGAAAACGCCAATAATCGCGGTTCATTTCGCTCCAGTACACCAAGGTCTGCAGGGACATGTTCGGGTTGATTTGCCAGTCATGGCTGATGTCAACGGACGTGCGCTCCGTCAAAAACCAGTCATCCGGGGCCGGATTGAAGCGTTTCCCGGCATAATAGGCCTCCGGAAACAGCCCCCGGTAGGAGATGTTCGCATCGGTTTCATGGCGCAGAAATTTCACGCCGACGATTTGGTTTTCCCCCACAACGGTCTCGGTTTTGACCATGATGTCGGTCATGTCATACCCTTTGTCCATGAACCCGTCACTCCGCGCAGTTGTGGCGATCACGCCAAAGCGGGCGTCCCCGGATTCATTCCTCCCCCCCACTTCAATCATGCCCTCGCGGGTATTCCAGGAGCCAACCCGGCCGGTCACAGACACGCCGTCTTCCGGCATACGGGTCTGATAGTTGATCACCCCGCCAATGGTGTTCGGACCGTAGCGCAACGAAGCCGCCCCTTTGAGCACCTCCACACCCTGCATCCGCTGGACGCGCGGATTATAGTACCGGGAGTTGCCCACGAAAATCCCCGGCTGAATCGGCACCCCGTCCTCCAGCACCAGGGTCTTGTAATCTCCCGCCGGAAGCCCGCGCACCCCCGCGTTCACCACCACCGCGTTTTCCTCTTCGCCTTTGATATACACACCGGGCACCCGTCGCAGCACATCCTCCGTGGAGCGCGGCTGAATCCGGTCAATTTCTTCACGACCCACGACAGAAATCGAACCCGGCAGCAAACCCGGATCCTGACGCCGACCCGTCACCGTGACCGGAGACAGATATACTTGCTCGCGCTGAACCGTCTCGGCGATCACCGAAGCAAACGACAATCCCGCGATGTGCACCATGACCCCAAGGGGGCTGAATCTCCGATTTTTGAAAAATTCCCGTTGATATGATCTCATGTAAGTTAACTCCTTCATTAGATTTGATAGCAATTCATATGATTGGCATATATTACGGACGGATGCATAATCAACTTCAGAAAGAAAACAAGCCCGATTTTTCAAAAAATGATTGATGAATTCAGGGTAAAAGGAAATCCAGACGCGCCCGTAAACCTTGCATTGTTGTCGCATAGCGGGAGTCCTGCATCGTTCCTGTAATTGCGGCGGGAGAATTTCCAGACGGGGCCTCCATGACATCCGAAGTCATCGGATATGAATCATCCCGGGTTTCCACCCTGATATTTTCCCACGGCTGCTGGCCTGGGGAGGGGGAGTTGGGTTTCTGAACGCCCGGATCGATCTCACCTCAGAAACACCGGCATGGCTTGCTCGGCCTTGACCAAACGCATTTTCAGCATTATCGAATAGGCAATGCCCCTAAACGCACATGTCTTTCAACACGTTCCTTTCGAGGGAATTGGCGGCATCCAGACATGGCTGGATGCGCGCAATGCCCGTATTAACAGCACGTGTTTTTTTCGGGACGAGACGCTCCCCTCCCTCCATCAGATCGATTTACTCATCGTGATGGGCGGTCCCATGAGCGTGAACGACGAGGCGGAGTTTCCCTGGCTCCGCGCTGAGAAAGCTTTGATCCGGAACGCGATAGCGTCCGGAGTTCCGGTGCTCGGGATTTGCCTGGGTGCCCAGCTCATCGCTTCAGCGCTTGGCTCCAGGATTTATACCAATACACAAAAAGAGATCGGCTGGTTTCCGGTCCGTGCTGTCAACGGTCCGCCGAAGGCCTTTTCTTTTCCGGAAACCATCCAAGCCTTCCATTGGCACGGCGAAACCTTTGATCTTCCTCCGGGCGCGGTTCATCTCGCGGAAAGCGATGCCTGCAAACACCAAGCGTTCCAACTCGGGGACCATGTCCTCGGCCTGCAATTCCATCTCGAAACCACCCCGGAAAGCGCCCG
>PXAS01000424.1 GCA_003565815.1 PVC group bacterium | reverse complement strand
TCTTGGTCCAACAAAAGCCACACCTGCGGACGTTGCGGTCACGATATCGTGATTCCTCCGCCTTTGATTGGTGAGTTCTGGTGAGCAAGGAGTGGTTCGATCTGGTGAATGAGGACGGGGAACGGGTGGGTCTCGCCCCGCGTTCGGAATGTCACGGCAATCCAAAGCTGTTGCATCAAGCCGTGCACGTATTCGTGGTCAATGCGGCGGGAGAATTGTTTTTGCAAAAGCGCTCCCTGCGGAAAGACACCCAGCCCGGCAAGTGGGATACCTCCGTGGGGGGGCATGTGGACGCCGGGGAAGCGCCCCTGGCCGCCGCGCGGCGGGAGTTGCGGGAGGAATTGGGCGTGACCGAGGGCGAACCCGCTTTCCTGTACCAATACCTGTGGCGCTGCCCGGTGGAATCCGAACTCATTCGCTCCTACGGCTTGCCGCACGAGGGCCCCTTCCATTTGCAAGCCGAGGAAATTGACGAGGGCAGGTTTTGGACCCTGACGGAAATCGAAGAAATGCTGGGCAGGGGGATATTTACGGACAATTTTGAATTCGAGTGGCCCCGGGCACGGACGGCCTTGTTTTCCGCGCGTTGAGGACTCCCCATGTTTCATTGTCTCGAGGTCACCCGCCCCGCTCTGTATTCGCACTTGGCCTTGGAAAAGTGTTTGTTGGAGGCGGATGGGGTGGAATTGCCCGTATTGATGCTGTGGCGAGGACCCCGTGCGGTGGTCATGGGCAAAAACCAGAATCCGTGGCGGGAATGCAATTTGGAGGTGATCCGGGAAAAATCCCTGTTGCTGGGGCGACGCGTGTCCGGGGGAGGCGCGGTGTATCATGATCCGGGCAATTTGAACTTCTCCTGGGTGGTGGATCGTTCCACCTACCGTCCCGCTTTTTTTCATGAACGTCTGCGGGAAATCTTGGGGATGTGGGGGCTTGAGAGCGAAACCGCAAAAACCGGCGCGTGTTTGGTCTCCGGAAAAAAAGTGTCCGGGTCGGCCTATTGTCATCGCAAGGACCGGGTATTGCATCACGGGACCCTGTTGCTGGACGCGGAGTTGGACACCCTGCGCGCGGCATTGTCCGCCCCCCGCATTCGCCTGCAAACCCACGCCGTGCGCAGCATCCCCGCCGGGATCGCCAATTTGGGTCATTTTTTACCCGGGCTGGCGCTTTCCGAAGTGATCGAGACCTTCAAGACCGTGGCCGGGCGTCACTTCGGTGAATGCGTGCCTCTGGAAATCCCGCGGACGGATTCGCGGGATTCGGAAAAAGAGATGGCTTCGCCTGAATGGATTTGGGATCAAACCCCGCAATTTTCCGGAAAACTGTCCCTCCGCGATGCCACCGGGCTTGCCACAGGCGACCTGACCTTCAAAGTCCGCCACGGACGGGTGATTGAACTGGCATGGCGGGGACAGACCCTTTCCAACGGCTTGGATTTCGCCTTTGACGCCAATGCGCCGGCACGTTGCGCGCACAGTCTGGGCCTGGACGCGCATGCATGCGAACGCGCCTTTGCCGCGTCCGGATGGTCACTCCCCACTCCGCACTCTCAAAAATCGACACTTCTGGCCTGATCACCAGAACTCAATGTACAGGCAAATTGTAACCACTCAGGAAGACGTACGATGTCGCTGCCGCTGAAAGAATCAGAATCGTTACGTTTTCATGGGCTCTCGGAAAGATCCCCCGGATGCGGGGTTGAAATTTTTCGATGATTGGCCACAGATTTCTCTTGCTTCCGAATGCGCTTGGGTGGATGATGGGCACTGTCGGATCCCGACAGTCGGGTTCCGTGCATGTTGAACACGAAATGAGGACATACCTATGAAGAAAATGATACTGATAATGACCGTCATGGTCACCGCCGGCATGACCACCGCCGGCACCGTGCGCGAAAACTGCGGTTGTGGACTTGGCTCCATGGCGCTGGGCGATGAAACCGGCATCGTTTCCCACCTGGCCGCGACCATCCTCAATGGCATCAGCGGCAACCAAACCTTCGGGGTTTCCTCGGGGACGCTGGACTGCGATCAATCCACCAACCTGGTCTCCACCCGGGACGTGGAAGTTTTCGTGGCCGACAACATGGACCACATTGCCATCGAAGCCGCCAATGGCGAAGGTGCCTATTTGGCCGCATTGGCGGACTTGTTGCAAATTGAAGACAGCCAACGCGACAACTTCTATTTGTCCCTCCAACTGAACTTCAACCGTATTTTCACCGGTGAAAACGCCACCGCGACGAACGTGACCCGTTCGATTGTACAGTTGATCTAAGAAGCGGATGCACCGCACGTTTCTGCACGCATACGCACGGATTCGTCCGTGCGTGTGCTTTTTTGTATGCACGCTGATTGTTTCGGGCCGGATCCATGGCGAAACGTCGTCCGGAACATCGCCCGTGGAGCACCCGGCGGGTTCCGAAGCGGATCTGTTCCCCGGACTCTGGGAAATCGCCAAGGACCTCGAACTGTGGAACCATCCCGAATGGTGGTCTCTGGGGCATTATCACCGCACTTTGTGGTTGCGGGTGGAAAGCCGCATCGATGACCCCCGTTTTTTCATCGCCCCCAACGGCAAAATCAACCGCCGCGCCGAACTCAAGGCCACCCTGCGGGCATTCACCGAGCCGGATCCGGCGTTGGAAACGGAGGAGCGGACCTTTTCCTGTCGGTTTCCCGCCCGCCGCCGTTGGTTGCTGGAGCAACTGGCCCTTCCCGAGGAAGCCTTCGCCTCCCCGGATTGCGAATCCTACCATGAGGTGATCGCCCACTTGCAAATCAACCAGGCGACGGTGGTCTATCCGGCCGCGTATCTGAACAATCCCGCCAGCATGTTCGGGCATTTGCTGCTGGTTCTCGACCGCGAAGGGAAAAGCCGACTCCTGTCCCGGGCCGTCAACTATGGCGCCGACGTGGACACCGGCTTCGGACCCCTATACGCGTTCAAAGGGATATTCGGCCTCTACCAAGGCATGTTTGCGGTCATGTCCTATGACCGGAAGGTCTCCGAATACAATTCCGTGAATCGCCGGGATATTTGGGAATACCCCCTGAAATTGGATGAAGACGGTCTCGACCGGCTGTTGCGCCGGGTGTGGGAATTGCAGGAACTCAAGAGCCGGTATTTCTTTTTCAAAGAGAACTGCGCCTTCAATCTCATGTATCCCATCGAAGCCGCCGATCCGGAAGTGCAAATCACCCGCGGATTTCGCATGAGCGCCATTCCCGTGAGTCTCCTCAAGGAACTGACCGCCAGCGGCGTCACCGCCGAACCCGTCTACCGTCCCTCGAAAAGCACGATCATGGCCCATTTGGCGGAAAAGCTTTCGCCCGAACAACGCGGACGCGCCCAATCCATTGCCCGGGGCGAGTTGTCTCCCGGAGAGGAAACCGACGCCCTGGTATTGACCCTTGCGGTGGAGTTGACCTTCTTCGATTACACGGAAAAACGAATTTCTCCGGAAATCTATCGCGAGCGGGTCGCGCCGATCATGGTGGCCCGCAGTGCCCTGGGCACCGCCCCCGTGCCCGCGCCTCCGGTCCCCCCGGCGCCGGAGACCTCCCATGATCCCCGGCGGATTTTTCTATATGGCGGCGCCGACCGGGAGGGGACGGGACTGGGCGGTGTTCGGCTCCGCGCCGCCTACCACGATTGGCTGGACGTGCCCACCGGCTTTTCCCCCGGCAGCTACATCACCTTTTTCGAGGCCGATCTGCGTGCCGCCAATGATTTCGAACGCTGGAGCCTTCATCGGCTGACCTTGGTGGATATCCGTTCCCTGGCGCCCAAGACCCTTTGGACTTCCCCCCTGAGTTGGACGGTGTCCTTTCGGGTGGAGGAAGACCGTTTTCAGCCCGAACACCATCGCGGCGTGGCCCAATTCGCCACCGGAAAATCCTGGCGAACCGGCGCGAACTCCTTGTCGTACCTCAAATTGGAAAACACCATTGTGATGGATCAAACCCTGGAGCACACCCTCGCCTGGGAACCGGGCGTTCAGTGGGGCTTTGCCCGGGAAGGGGAGCGACTGCGCGCCGGAGTGCGGGGACATCATCGATTCGGCGTGCTCGGATCCGCCGCCAACCGACATTCCGCCGAGGCCGAACTTCGTTGGACCCCCGCCCCCCTGCGCGCTCCCAATCTTTCCGTGGGCCTGCTGTTCGCACATGTCCACGAAAATGGAGACGATGCCCAGGACCGCTTGCTCACGTTTGGCTGGACCTTTTAAAGACTCATCGCGTTTTCGAGAGCCACCAATTGAAGAGTTTGGCCACCGTGGGCGTGAGCTTGTCGCGATTGTACGCGTCCCCAATTTGACGAATGGCTTCGGCGGCGGTGGGATAGGGGTGGATGACGGAGGCGAGGGCGCCCAACTTCATGCCCGCCCGCATGGCCACGCTGATTTCCGAGATCATGTCCCCGGCGTGTTCGCCGACGATGGTGGCGCCGACGATTTCCCCGTTGACGGCATGCACCTTGACAAAGCCCTCCGTATCGCCCTCCAGCAGGGCGCGGTCCACTTCCGCGAAGTCGCGGCGGAACGTTTTCAACGTTTCTCCGAACTTTTCCTTCGCCTCGGCTTCGTACAGGCCCACGTGGGCGATTTCGGGCTGGGTATAGGTACACCAGGGAACCAAGAGATCGACATGTTTTTTCCGTCCGCCGAACAGGGCGTTTTGGATCACCGCCCTCGCCGTGAAATCGGCCATGTGGGTGAACTTGTGTTTCATGCAGACATCCCCGACGGCAAAAATCCGTTTGTTGCTCGTGCGCAGCGTTTCGGAGACTTCCACCCCCTCGCGGGGATCGAAACGGACCTCGGCAGCCTCCAACCCCATGCCTTCCACATTCGGGGCGCGTCCCACGCCGAGCACGATTTCATCGATCTCCAGGGTTTTGGATTCCCCATCGAGTTCGTAGTGAATCCGCCGAAGGTCGCCGTCTTTTTCCACCCGTTCGATTTTTGCGCCATTCAAGAGGGTGACCCCGTCGTGCTCCAGCGCTTTGCGCACCACATCGGCGGCATCGGGATCTTCACGGGGGAGAATGTGATCGGCAAGCTCAAAAATGGTGACCGCACATCCAAAGCGGGTAAAGGCCTGGGCCATTTCACATCCGATGGGTCCGGCGCCGATCATGGCCAAGCGCTCGGGTCGTTCGGTCAGGGAAAAAAGGGTTTCATTGGTCAGCGGCTCCGCTTCTTTGAGTCCGGGGATGGGCAAAAGCACGGCGCGGGCGCCGGTGGCGATGACCGCTTTGGCGAATTTCAATTCATGATCCCCGACCTTCACCGTTTCCCCGTCGGTAAATTTCCCTTCCCCCAGAAACACGTCGATCCCCAGGTTCCGGAAACGTTCGGCGGAATCGTGCGGGGCGATGGTGGCCCGGAGTTTTCTCATGCGGTCCATGACCGCCGGAAAATCCACCCCCGCGCCGTCGGGCACCCGCACGTGAAAGTCGGCGGCATCCCGCACGGCCGCCGCGCGTTTTGCGGCCGCCAGCAGGGCCTTGGAGGGGACGCAACCGACATTCAGGCAGTCACCGCCGAGGGCATGTTTTTCGATCAACGCCACCTTGGCGCCCAGACCCGCCGCCCCGGCGGCGGTCACCAGCCCCCCGCTTCCAGCCCCGATCACGACGAGATTGTAGCGACCTTGGGGCGTGGGATTGGTCCAGTCGGCGGGGGCGACATGGTCGCGCAGGGTTTGGTTGTCTGGCGTGTCGGGAGAAAAAAGAGGATGCATGTCGAAGCCTTTATGGATTTTCAAGGGAGTTGGTTCAGGTTCTTCTCTACCGGACGACGGGTATCTGGATTTATTCCACGAAAACCCGTTTGGAAGTCCATTTCCCTCTACATCCGTGGTCCGGCAAGGCTATCCGTGGTCCTATTCCACTGGAAACGACAAATGATTCACGGGACGGCATGGCCATTCGCAGGATTCCCTTCCCCAAAACAATCCGCAGGACCGCGAAGCATCCGCAGGGTAAAAAAAACTTCGCATCTTCCTCCACATTCGCGCCCCCCGCAGGGATCAGCGGGTTTACCACTCCGATTGCCATCTTCTCAAAAAATCAGCCGTGGCTTTCGAGGGAGGTGTGGATTTTTCTTATCCGTTGTCCGGCGTAGCCATCCGTTGGGCATTTTTGATTCTCGTTAGGGTCGGACTTCGATGTTAGAAAAATCAGCCGTATGAATTCTTTGCAATTGGGGTTTGCCAATCGGGACGCCAAGTGATTGAGAACGGAAGATTCCGCAGCACCTTCTTTTGGAGAATTTCATGCCCGATTTCATTGCCATATCCGATTTGCCCCGTTTTCTTGACCAGCCCGTGAAATTGCGAGGCTGGATTCGCGCCATTCGATCCAGTGGCAAAATTCGTTTCGTGGAGTTGCGGGACGGGACCGGGGATTGCCAGTGTACGGTGGAGGCCGCGTATGCCGAGGCCTTTGCGGCGCTGGAGGGATGCGGCCAGGAAAGCAGCGTGGAAATTTGCGGCGTCAGCCGCGCCGAACCCCGCGGTCCGGGCGGGGTGGAGGTTTCCGCCCGGGAAGTGCGGGTGTTGCATCAGGCCGAAGCGTATCCGATTGCCCGCAAAGAACACGGGGTGGATTTCCTCATGCAACATCGGCATTTGTGGTTGCGCAGTCCGCGCCAGGCCGCGATTCTCCGGGTCCGCCACCGCATCATTCAAGCCGCGCGGCAATTTTTCGATGACAACGGGTTCACGCTCATTGACACCCCGATTTTCCAGCCCGGGGCCGCGGAAGGGGCGGGCACCTTGTTCGAGGTGGACTACTTCGGCGATCCGGCGTTTCTGGCCCAAACCGGCCAATTATATCTGGAGACCGCCGCCATGGCCCTGGGAAAAGTCTATTGCTTCGGCCCCACCTTCCGCGCGGAAAAAAGCAAGACCCGCCGGCATTTGACCGAGTTCTGGATGATCGAACCCGAAATCGCCTTTTATGAGCTGGAAGATTTGGAGGCGCTTTCCGAAGAATTTCTTAGCCAGATCGTCCAGGCGGTCTTGACCCACAATCGTGCCGATCTGGAACTGTTGGAGCGAAACGTGGCCGCGTTGGAAAACATTCGCGCCCCTTTTCCGCGCATGACCTATTCCGAGGCGGTGGACTTTCTGCACGATCCGGGGCTGCATGAGAAATTGGAGGCGGAGTTGGAGGCCGAGCGGGGGCGACTGGGCGAAATCCGGAAGGCGATCTCGGAAACCGAGACGCAATTGGGTCAAGTCACCAAAGCCTGGAAAGTCGAAAAATTGGGCAATGACCTCAAAGCGCTCAAGGAGCAGGCGGGGGAATTGGAGCGGTGGTTGGCGAACCGGCCCGCGCATATCGAGGATGCAAAAAATTTCCAATGGGGCAAGGATTTCGGGGGCGACGAGGAAACCATTCTCAGCAATCAGTTCGAGCGCCCCCTGATCGTCACCGAATATCCACGGGAGGTGAAAGCGTTTTACATGAAGCAAAATCCCGCCGATCCCCGCACCGTCCGCAATCTCGACGTCCTGGCGCCGGAAGGGTACGGGGAAATCATCGGGGGCAGTCAGCGGGAAGATGATTTACAAACACTCTTGGATCGCATGGCCGAAGAAGGGATGGATCCGGAACCGTATCAGTGGTACCTGGATCTGCGCCGATACGGCAGCGTGCCCCACGGCGGCTTCGGACTGGGCATCGAACGCACCGTGTCCTGGATTTGCGGACTCAAGCACATCCGCGAAACCATTCCTTTCCCCAGGCTGATGGGAAAGATGATGCCGTGAGGAACGTGAAAATTTTCCATGCCACGGGTTTGGGATATGGCGTTCGGAGACTTTTCACCAGAATCCCGGAAGACGAATCATGATATATCTCACTTATGCAATGCCGGAAGAGGCGCCCAGATGTCCGTTGCCGACGGGCTGCGAAGTCGTGTTGACCGGGATCGGCAAGGCCCTGGCCATGAGTCAACTCGCCAAGGCCTTGTTGCGCGCGCCAGCGGACATGGTAATCTCCGTGGGGTTCTGCGGTGGATTGAATGGCACCCCGCAAGGGGCCATGGTGATGCCGGACAGGACGCTGCAGTGGGATTTGTTCCCATGGACTACATCCGGGAGAGGGGGCCGGGGTACAGTGACGCGGTGCTGGAGGCGCTGGATCTCGGCCC
>PXAS01000170.1 GCA_003565815.1 PVC group bacterium | reverse complement strand
GCACCTCCTCCCGGCTTTCCAACAGGGCGGAGAGCAGACGGGTGTCCCGCGCGGCGGAGAGGTTGTCCAATTCGATGGACGGACCCGCGAGGGCACGCAGAATCAGGGTCCGGTTGCTTTCGCTTTTGCTGGCCACCATCGGCAGGGTGCCGCGAAGCGGCAGGGAAGGGGAAGGAACGGAAATGAAATTCATGTCCGCTTCACAATCATTTTTCCGCCCATTCGGCAAGTTCCGAAATGGAGGATTGAAATATGGGGGCGGCGCGTCCCGCGCCTGAGTTTAGCGATTCGGGCCTGTCGATTGATTTTCATCAAAACTCATCATACGCAATCTGATCGGCGGTGACCCCATAATCCATGAGCATTTTGGTGCAGGCTTTGATCATCATGGGCGGACCACAGAGGTAGAATTCCAGCGACGCGGGGTGGGGGTGGTCTTTGAGAAACTGCTCTTCGACCACATGGTGGATGAAACCGGCGTGTCCGCTCCATTCATCCTCCGGCAGGGGCTCGGAGAGCGCGAGTTCAAAACGGAAGTTCCCGTTTTTGGCCGCGAGGGATTCGAAATATTCCTGATAGTAGATTTCCTGGCGGGAGCGGGCGCCATACCAGAAGCTGACTTGTCGGGCGGTGTGTTTGTCCTCGAAGAGCTGTTCAATGTGGGCGCGAAGCGGTCCCATGCCCGCGCCGCCGCCGATGTAGACCATTTCTTTTTGGGTGGGCTTGATGTGGAAGTCGCCGAAGGGGCCAATGGCGGTGACTTTGTCGCCGGGCTTGAGGCTGAAGACATAGGCGGAGCCGACGCCTGGGGGGCAGTCCTGTCCGGGCGGCGGGGTGGCGAGGCGGACGTTGAAGACGAGTTTGCCGTCCCCATGCACGCGTCCGGCAAGGGAATAGTTGTTGCGTTTGGGGTTGGGGTTGCTCACCTCCAGGTCGAAGACGTGTTGCCGTTCCCAGACGGCGCGGTACGGGTCGGGAATGTCAAAATCTTGAAACCGCAGGAGCACGTAGTCGGGAATGTCGAGCTGCATGTAGTCGCCGGGGGTGAAGTCGGGCAGGGTGTCGCCTTCGTCAGCTTCCAGGGTGAGTTCGCGGATGAAGGTGGAGACGTTGCGGGTGGCGGCCACGCGAAGTTTCAAAACGCGCTCCTCGCGGGCGCCGGCGCCGCCGGGTTTGAGGAGGTTGAGCCGGATGCGTCCGGCGCGCTCCTCGATGGGATAGGTGGCCAGACCGCGGCAGATGGGGGCGCGGGCGGGAGAGCCATCCTCCAGCTTGAAGCGTCCGTTGTGCTTGGGGCACTCGATCATGTCACCGACGATAAGGCCGTCGGCCAAGTGGGTGTTGCCGTGGGTACACATGCCGTCGGTGGCGAAGAGTTTGCCGTTGGAGTCGCGATAGAGGGCGAAGGTTTTTTTGCCGTGGTCGAAACGGATGACATCCTCGTCGGCGAGGTCGGCGGCGGCACAGATCTCCAGCCAGCCGTCCGCGTCCGGGGCGGCATCGGAGGTGAAGCTTCCCTCCTCGATGCGGGCTTTGGCCGGGGGCAGTTTGCGTTTCACGTGCCAGGCGGGGTCTTTGACTTGCTTGAGAATGGCGGGATAGATCTCTTTCCAAGCGTTCCAGAGGCCGGGGTAGGGTGTGGGGCAGTCGTCTTTGACGGCCGCGTGCAGTTCGGGCAGACGGTGGTACGGCACCAGCGGGAACATGTGATGCTCGACGTGGTAGTTCATGTTCCAATACAGAAACCGGTGCAGGCGACACATGTACACGGTGCGGCAATTCAGGCGGTGGTCCAGCACGTTCTCCGCCAGGCCCGCATGCTGGGTGAGGCCGTACACCAGCATCAGCCAGGTGCCGAAGAGGTGGGGCAGCAGAATCAGAAACAGCGGCAGCCAGGTTTGCAACATCAGGGCGGTGGCAATGACGGCCAGATAAATGCCCAGATAGATGCGGGCCCGGAAATACACCTTCCCGAATTCGCTTTCGGGTATGAAGGTCTTTTCTTCCGGGGTCATGCGGCCCAGGCTGTGGGTGAGGATGTGTTTGAAGTAGTTTTTGTAGACCGGCAGACTGAAGACGCCCAGGAACAGCGCCTTCAGGTCCGGCGGACGCGGCACCGCGATTTCCGGATCGCGTCCCACGATAATCGTATCACTGTGATGCCGGGTATGACTCCAGCGCCACACCGTCGATTCGCGCATGACCATGAATGAGGCGATTTCGTAGAGGGTGTTGTTCATCCAGTCGGTCTTGAAGGCGGTGCCGTGGCTGGACTCGTGCCAGCGGGAATCCGAGGTGGAGGCGTAAAGCACCGCATAGCAAAAATAGGGCACAACCGCCCAGGCCGATCCCCAGAGCAGGGCGGTGGCGATGCCGAAACCGATGATCAGCGCGAACCAGATGCAGGTGTCGCGGATGGCGGGACCGTCCCTGCGTTCCAACAGATTGCGCATCGTCGCACGCGGCACAGGACATTGATACCAGTCCGCCTCCGCCAGACCCATTTCAATCGCGCGGCGGGAATTTTCGCCCACCAGGCTGTAGTCCAGATGCTTCGGTGGCGGCAGTACCGCGTTGGATTCGTGTTCCATGATTTCGGCCATAGCAAACTCCTTTTTCGATAGATTTTGCATATGTTAACCGAGTCCGCCAATAAAATCTTCTCGCATTGAATCATAAACATCTCATTTTTTGATGTCATATTCCTTTTGACAATCGCCATACGTTGCCATACCCTGTATGGCATGAAGATGACGATGCATATTGATGAAGATCTGCTGCAGCGGGTCATGGACAAATTTGGATTTGTCAGCAAGACCGAGACAGTGGAAGCCGCTTTGAAAGAAATGGAGCGGCGTTACAAATTGCAGGAGCTGCTGAACGAGCCCGTGGAATGGGGTGAGAATGAACTCAGGGACTCCGTAGCACCCGGGTATGACCCATTGGCAATGCGGGTGGCGGAATCCTCGGGATATTACGGCCATGGCAAAAAGTAATGTGATGGTGGACAGCAATGTCTACATCCACTTTTTAAAGAAAAATCAGGATCCGCTTCAGCGATTGGGGTCCTGGGCGGATCCAGCGGAACTCATGACCTGCGGCATGGTTCGCATGGAGGTGGAACGGGGCGTTTGCGGTGAAAAGATGCGCACCCGCATTGCCGCATTCTTCGATCTGCTTCGTTTTATTCCCACGTCCAATCAGATATGGGCGAATGCGACAGAGATGGCCTGGACTCTGGACCGCCGCGGGAAAGTCCTGCCCACGCAGAATGTTCTGATCGCGGCCCATGCGTTAAAGTTTGGCGGCGCCATCCTCACGTCCGACCGGCATTTTTACGAAATTCCCGGCATACGGGTTTACGATCCCGCTGAGGAATTCGCAGATTGGGAGAGATAGCGCATCAATATAGCTGTCTTCAAAGGAATCGGTCTGGTTGAGTTCGACGAGGCGGACGGTTTGGCGGAGGGCGTCCATGCGGGGGAGGGCGCTGGCGGTGAGGAGGGCGAGGGTGGCGCCGGCGAGGGAGGCATTGCCCACAAGGTGGATATGGTCAAGCGGGACGGGCGGAAGGAGACCAATGGCGCGGGCGTGGGCGGGGGTGAGGTGGTAGCCGAAACCGCCGGCGACGTAGACGCGGCGGAGGGAGGCGGGGTCCACGCGGGCCTCTTTGCAGAGCGTGGTCCATCCGGCCTGGATGGCGGCTTTGGCCTGGAGGAGTTCGGCGATGTCTGCTTCGGTAATGACCACGCCGGGCGCGGGCCGGAGGGGATTGTGTTGGAGGAGACGGCCATGGTCGCTTAGCCAGCCGGACTGACGGGCGAGGGCAAGGGCGTCGACATAGGCGGCGCCGGAAATGGCGTGGCAGGCGGCGTGCGGTGAATTGGAGGGGCCTAAAAGCTGGGCGGAATCGGTGAAGCGGGAGATGACCCCGCGTCCGGCGGCGGCGCCGCATTGAAGGCGTCCGCCCTCGAATGCGGGGCCGGCGGCGGTGGCTGTGGCCCAGAGTCCATCGGCGTTGCGGAGGAGAATTTCGCCGTTGGTGCCGAAGTCGATGAGGAGGGACGGCGGTTCCGCGTCCAGGCAGCCGCAGGCAAGGGCGCCGGCAAGCACGTCGGAGCCGACGAAGGGGCCGGGGGACGGAAGGAGGATAACGCGGGTTTGAGGCGGGAGGCCCAGTTCGGAAGGGGGGAGTTCACGGCTGTCGAGAAAGGCGGGGGCGAAGGGCCAGGTGGCGAGGCCGCGGAGAGATTCGCCCGCGAGAATGTGGAGCATGGCGGGGTTGCCGGTGACCACAATCTGATCCAGGATATTGCTGTCACAGATGTCGGCGAGCAGGGGCTGGATGCCTTCATCGAGGAGACACTGGCGCAGGATGTGGAGGCCCTCGGGATGGTCGAGGGTGAACTGGATGCGGCTGACCACGTTGTCGCCGTGGGCGCGCTGGGGGTTGGCGCGGGTGGCGGTGCGTTCGCAACGGGGAGGCGCGCCCCGCCAGAAAGAGGCGGCGAGGGTGGTGGTGCCGATGTCGAGGGCGACACCGCGGGCTTCGGGATACGGCGCGAGGCTGGAAAGGAGCCCGGGGGCGATTTCGAAGGCACTGACCCCGTGGATGGACCCATCGTGCAGCGAGGCGCGGGGGAGGGTAAGGGTTTGGCTTTCGAGGGAATCCATGCGGGTCTGGCAGGCTTTGAGGGCCCGATCGCCGCGTCGCAGTTCGCAACCGCGGCAGAGGCCGCGTCCCCCGCAGCGCGTGTTGAGGGCGTAGCCGTTGCGGGAAAGCCAGACGGAGAGAAGTTGCGCGGGCTGAGGGGGAAAGCGGAAGGGAAGTTCCTGTCCGTTCTCATCCAGGACCCGGGGGGCGTTCATGCGAAGATGTCCTCGTCCCCGGAGGCGCGGAGGGTTTGTCCGGGGGCGACGGTGACGAAACGCGCGTTGTCGTGGGGACCGGTCAAGAAGTCGCGGAGCCAGCGGGTGTCGGCCTCTTCGGCTTTGAAGCGCCAGCCGAGGTGGGCGGCGCAGCGCTTGCAGTAGGATTCGCCCTCTTCGGCGGCGGGCGTCCGGATGAAACAGGCCTGCTCGTAATGTTCGAAGGCCTCGGCGTCGGCTTCGATCAATTCCGCGGTCATCTCCTCGTCAAAGCGCTCGGCATAGAATTCGCGTAGCCAGGCGGCACGGTCGGGACCGGGCACGCGCCGCTCGCGGATCCAGCCGCGGGAATAGAAGTAGGTGCCGATGCAGTCTTTCTGGATGTCGCGGTGGCGTTCGTTGGAGCCAAGCAGCAGGGCGATGCAGTCGTGGGCGCGGGGAAGGATGAGCGGACGGCGGCGGGCCTGAATGCCGTTGAGTCCGCCACCGCACAAAGCGTAGAGCAGCAGAATGGGTTCGTCGCCGGGCTCGGTGTCCAAATTATCAATTTCCGCTTGGAGGCGGCGGCGGAGTTCGTCGGGCCGGTCGTGGAGGCCCATCTCCAGCCAGCGGACGGGGGGAAGGGGAAGCGCAAGGGCAGAGAGTTCCTCGCGGAATACATCGCAGGCAAGAAGAAGTGCGGAGTGCGGAGTTTCTGGGGCGTCCGTGGAAGAGATGCGCACCAATTCACTCCGCACTCCACACTCCGCTCTCCGCACTCGAAGGTTTTCCGGAGTGAGGTCAATCTCGCAGAGTCTTCCGCCGATTCGGGCGGTGCCTTTGACGCGGTGGGCGGATCCGCACCAGGTGCGGAAGGCGGCTTCGTCGGGGAAGTCAGGCGGGGTGAGGGTTTCGGCCTGGAAGCGGAGAGCGCTGCATTTGCCGAACGGATCGTGAGGGAGAGGAGTGGATCGGGGATGAGCGAGATCGGGGAGATCCTGGCAGAAGGAGGTTTCGAGAATGCGGGTTTGAGGATGGAGGGAGAGGAGGGTGTCGCGGCAGTCGGTGATTTGCTCCGGGGTGGCGAGATCGCATTTGTTGAGGAGGATGGTGTCGGCGGCGGCGAGCTGGGACTCCATTACCGGGAGTTTGCCGAAGAGTTTGCGGAAGCTTTGCGGGGCGAGGACGGTGAGGATGCTTTGAACGTGCAGGCGGTCGCCGTAACCCGCTTTTTCGATCAGCGTGCCGATGGCGGAGGGATCGGCAATCCCACTGGTTTCGATGACCAGCGCGTCGAGCGGGTTCTCTTCGTGGGCGGGCATCACCTCCTCGCGGAGCATTCGCAGGAAGTCGGCCGCCTTGCATTCGCAGAAGATGCTGCCGCCCACCACCGAGACCGTCTCCGGTCCGGAGTCCCGCAGCCGTCCGGCATCCACATCCTGTCCGGCCAGTTCATTGACGAGAAAGACCATGCGCAAGTCCGCGCGAGTCTCCGCGATGCGGCGGAGGAGGGTGGTTTTGCCGCTGCCGAGGAAGCCGGTGATCAGGTGGACGTGGAGGGTGGGGGAAAGATCTGTGTTTGCTTGCATGACCTGCTTCAATTTCAAGACAGTTTTAAGGTTCCAAAGGGTTCCAAACCCGTTGGAACGGGAAGGGTCGGAAGCCTTTGAGATTCACGGTGGCGAATTCGTGGACTCCGTGATGAAGAAGGGTCAGCGCGATTGTGGCGTCAAATATTCTCCGGCGTGGAAATGCCTCATTTCGAGCGTATTCCCATGCCTGTTCCATGATCGGCGCATTTTCGACCAATCGCCATCGCGGGTGCCTGCGGAAACGTCGGATAAGATCCACGGCTTCGGCAGGTCCCAAAGGGTTTCCGGACATAACGGTGCCGTTGCGAAGAAGGTTGTACAGTTCCACCAAAACCAACTCACAGATGACAACATCTTTTTCTTTGGACCACTGTATAAGAAGTTCCCGCCCGGCCTCATGTCCCTCCGCTTTGGAGTTGCAAGCCGCAAACAACAGGTTGGTGTCCAAGGATTTCACAGCGGATGGTCCCGATCCTCTTCACGGGCCCTCTGTATTTCGGCCAGGGAAATCGGCGGCCCCTCTCCTTCATTGACCCGGGGCAATTCCCAGGGATCCTCATCCAATGTAGGGTAAACGGTCACGATATATTCCAAACCTCTGCGCATAACTTCCGCGAAAGACAGTTCTCTTTCCTTCGCCACCCGTTTGGCGGCGCGGTAAAGTTCGTCAGGGATCTGGACCTGTGTTTTAATCATCATGGCATATTACCATGATGGTGATTTAGTGTCAATGTGTGAATAACTTCCGGTAAGGTTTTGTTCCACCTCCTCAACGACCGAAAGGAGCATCAGGTGGCGATCAAGGTCCGGAAACCCTTCTTTATCCCCGCGGGCGCACCCTGTCTGTTTTATGGGTAAATTATGACGGAAATCGGGCCTATCACCCGGCCCTCCAAACGGGTATACTCTTGAGTATGAATTCTTTTTTCAAATTGATGTTTTTCATGCTCATTTTGGGGGCCGTCCCGAATGTTGGCACTGCACAGACCTGGCCTTCTTTTGCTGACCGGGTGGAATTTACGCACAATGGCAGTTTGCATGCCTACTGGGTTCCCACGGATGCGCCGGCGGGAGAGCCGCTGCGGGTGATTGTCCGCATGCGCGGCGCGGGCGGCGGGCTTACGCATCCCGATCAATTGATGAATGCGCTGACCGAGCGCAGCACCCATGCGGTCGTGATCGGCAATTCAAATTCCTACAGCGAGATCATTGCCCCGGAACTGATTCAACAACTGCGGGACGACCATGGTCTGCTGGTCAAAGACGAGGTCTTTCTGGTCGGCAATTCCCGCGGCGGGCAGGGTGTGAACCGTCTGATGCAGCAGATTCCGGACGGGATCGGCGCGGCCGCGCAAAGCAATCCGGGAAATCAGACGACGCCTTCAGGCAAGATGTTCGGTCAGTTTACCTCGAACCATGCGGGTTGGACGGATGAGGAAATCGGGCCGGTGAATAGCGGACCGCCCTGGAGCGCTCTGGACGATGACCGCAAAATGGCTTTGGGCGATCCCGCGAAACCCGGGTTCACGGCTATCCCGGTTCTCATGCATGCGGGTGCCAATGACCAGTCCCGATACCCGGTTTCCCTGTTTTTTGCCATGGAAATGCAGGAACTGGGGCACCCGCACTTTGAGACGCTCTGGGGAAGCGGCGGCCACAGCATTACCGATCCGGATATGCAGGCGATTGTCGATTTTTTCCTGAAGGTGGAAGCGCATCCGGGGAACACGGCCCCGGTGGCTGCGATTGACGGTCCCCGGGTGATCACCCTCAATCCCGGCACCGAGCATACGCTGACTTTT